>CAZTBS010000001.1:0-105973 GCA_964612125.1 uncultured Leucobacter sp.
GAGATCAACGAACGCACCGAAGTTGACGATCGAAGAGATGACACCCTTGCGCACCTGGCCTGGCTTGAGCTCGGCGAGGAAGGAGGAGCGGCTGGCGGACTGGGTCTCTTCCAGCAGCGCACGGCGAGACAGCACCACGTTGTTGCGGTTCTTGTCGAGCTCGAGGATCTTGGCCTCGATCTCCTGGCCCAGGTACGGGGTCAGGTCGCGCACACGACGCAGTTCAATCAGCGACGCGGGCAGGAAGCCACGCAGGCCGATATCGACGATCAGACCACCCTTGACGACCTCGATGACCGTACCGGTGACGACACCGTCGACCTCCTTGATCTTCTCCACGTCGCCCCACGCACGCTCGTACTGCGCGCGCTTCTTCGACAGGATCAGGCGGCCTTCCTTGTCCTCCTTCTGGAGCACGAGGGCCTCAACAGCATCGCCAACCTGCACGACCTCGTCGGGGTTGATGTCGTGCTTGATGGATAGCTCACGAGAGGGGATCACGCCCTCGGTCTTGTAGCCAACGTCGAGGAGTACCTCGTCGCGATCGATCTTCACTACGGTGCCTTCGATGAGGTCGCCGTCGTTGAAGAACTTCAAAGTCTTCTCGACCGCGGCAAGGAAGTCTTCGGCCGAGCCGATGTCGTTAATTGCGACCTGCTTGCTTGCCTTTTCGGTCGTTGCGTTCGTCATGTAAATGGTCTCCAGATGGACAGGGAATCAGGCTGGGAACACCCGCACACCGACGTATCGCCGCCGCACGAATGCCTCACCCAGCATGTGGACATGGTTGAGTTGCCACAAGTGTGACATTTCAGCCTACCGCGAACCGCCCGAGAATCCCAACCGTTCCGCGAGAAGATTCGCTGATCTGCGAACAGCTAGTGTGCGGCAGCGTTCCAGTTTGGGCCACGCCCAATCTGCACTTCCAGCGGCACCGACAGTTCCGCTGCCCCGCCCATCTCTTCGAGCACGATGTGTTCGAGCTCCTGCCACTCTCCGGAGGCGACTTCGAACATCAATTCATCGTGGATCTGCAGCAGCATGCGTGATCGCATGTCTGCGGCGCGCATGCGCCGTTCGATCCCGATCATGGCGATCTTCATAATGTCGGCGGCGGTGCCTTGAATGGGCGCGTTCAGGGCCGCACGCTCCGCATTCTCGCGCAGCACCCGGTTCGGGCTGGCGAGATCGGGGAATGGTCGGCGCCGACCAAACACTGTCTCGGTGAAAGTGTCACGCTTTGCCTGATCCACCACGGAACGCAGGTAGTCTCGCACGCCTCCGAAGCGCTCAAAGTAGTCGCCCATCAGCTGGCGCGCCTCTGCAGCGGTGATCCCGAGCTGCTTTGCGAGGCCGAACGCCGACAGGCCATACGCCAGACCGTAGGACATCGCCTTTACCTTCGCGCGCATCTCGGCGGTGACCTCGGCAGGCGGCACACCGAAGATACGGGCACCGACAAATCGGTGCAGATCCTCACCGGCGAGAAAGGCCTCGATCAGGCCGACGTCGCCAGAGAGATGGGCCATGATCCGCATCTCAATCTGCGAGTAATCAGCGGTCATCAGGGTGTCAAACTCGGGCGCGTGAATAAACCCTTCCCGCAGGCGGCGCCCCTCTTCGCTGCGGACCGGAATGTTCTGCAGGTTTGGCTCACTCGAGGCGAGTCGCCCGGTGCTCGCTCCGATCTGCAGCAGCGTGGTGTGGATCCGACCGTCGGGCTGCACCGCCTTGATCAACCCCTCGACAATCTGTCGCAGCTTGTTCGCGTCGCGGTGCGCAAGGAGGGCGTCAAGGAATGGGTGGGGGGCCTTCAGCTGCAGATCTGCGAGGGCCGCCGCATCGGTGGTGTATCCGGTCTGCGTTTTGCGGGTCTTTGGCATGTCGAGCTCTTCAAACAGCACCTGTTGCAGCTGCTTCGGCGATGACAGGTTCACTTCTCTGCCGATGGCCGCAAACGCCTGTTGCTCAAGTTCGGCGACGCGTTCGCGCAGCTCCGCTTCGTGCGCCTGCAGCAACGGCAGATCGATCTGCACCCCGCGCTCTTCGAGTGCGGCGAGCACCGGCACCAGTGGGAGTTCGATCTCGTGGTAGACCTCAGCGGTGCGACCCTCGAAACGTGACACTGCGACGTCATGCACGCGCACCAGGTACCAGGCTTGCGCGTCTGGCCCGGTGCCCTCACCGACCTCGGGCAGCAGCTGGTTCGGGTCAGCCTGTGGCAGCGTTTCGCCAAGGAATCGATAGCTCGCATCAGCGAGTGTCTTATCAGGCGTGTTCGGGCGCAAGAGCCACGACGCAAGTAGCAGATCGCCAGCGATCCCGCCGATCTGCAACCCCGCCTGCGCAACCAGTTTGCACTGGGCCTTCGCGTCGAAGAACACCTTCGGAGCGTCAGAAACCAACCACGCTTCGAACTGCGCATAGTCGCGGCCCCCTGGCTTCCAGTGCAGCCGCACCGTCATGTCTGGCGTGGCAAGCCCCACATCAAATCCGTCAGGAAGCGGCACAATGACGACGGCTGGCTGCGTCGCCTTTGCGAGCCAGTCACCGAGTTCTTCATCGAGCAAGGTCTTGGGCGCGGGCAGCTGCGGGGCTAAGGAAGCAGCGGCAGCAGGTGCTGCGGTCACCGAGTCAAGGCCAGCAAGCTTGCCCACCCGCTGCAGCAGTGTGCGAAATTCGAGTCGCGCGAAGATCTCCTGCACGGCTGCCATGTCGATGTCACCACGCGTGAGATCGGGCAGGTGCACATCGAGCGGCACATCGCGCACCAAACGGTTCAGACGCCGATTGCGCTCAGCGAGATGCGCATGCTCGCGCAGGCTCTCCCCCACTTTGCCGCCGATCTCGTCTTGTCGGCGCAAGATCTCTTCGAGTGAACCAAACTGCGTGATCCACTTCACCGCGGTCTTCTCACCGACCCGCGGAATGCCTGGCAGGTTATCGCTCGTCTCACCCACGAGAGCCGCGATCTCGGGGTACTGCTCAGGGCGAATCCCGTAGCGTTCAATGACCTTGGCTGTGTCGTAGCGGGTCAGTTCACTCACCCCCTGCTTCGAGGGGTACAGCAGCGTAATGCGGTCGTCGACCAGCTGAATCGTGTCGCGGTCACCGCTGACAACGAGTACCCGGTAGCCAGCCGCAGCGCCCTCGGTGGCTAAGGTCGCGAGAATATCGTCAGCCTCGAAGCCCTCCTTCTCGAGAGTGCGGATCCCCATCGCATGCAGGGCCTCTTGCAGCAGGTGGATCTGGCCCTTGAACTCGGGTGGCGTTTCGCCCCGGGTGCCCTTGTACTCCGGGTACTCGTCAGTGCGAAACGAGTGTCGAGAAATGTCGAAGGCCACTGCGATGGCATCAGGCTGTTCCGCGCCGAGCAGGTTAATCAGCATTGCGATGAAGCCGTGGATCGCGTTGGTGTGCTGCCCGGTTTGCGTTTGAAAACTGTCAACCGGCAGGGCATAGAACGCCCGAAAGGCCAGGGAATGACCGTCGATGAGCATGAGAGTAGGCTGAGGCGTATTCGACACGCCCCAAGCCTACAAGCCGTCTGTGACGCTACGGCTGCCGTCCCGAAGGAGAGCGCCCGTGACGATTCACCTGCCAGAGCCGAACCCTGGCGAGTCCGAACTGGAGTTCTTGCAGCGATTTGGCGTGGGCGCGCTCGCGGAGCGCATGGGCATCACCTTCACCGAGTTCACCCGGGAGCGCGCGGTTGCCACCATGCCGGTTGCCGGCAACACGCAACCGGTGGGCCTCCTGCACGGAGGTGCCTACGTGGTACTCGGCGAGTCTCTGGGCTCAACACACGCGGCACTGCTCGCCCCGGAGGGTACTGTGCCGGTGGGGGTTGACATTAACGCGACGCACACCGGTTCAGCGACGAAGGGAATCGTGACGGGTGTCTGCACGCCCCTGCATGTGGGGCGCACCCTGACCGTACACGAGATCGTGGTCAGAGATGAACTGGGTCGGCGCTGTTCGACGATTCGCATCACGAATCTCTTCAAGTCGCTGCCTAGAGAGCCCGTCCCCGCGCAATAACACACGCGTCCCCGCTACGCACAGAACAGCACCCCGACCGTCTGATGGGGGTGCTGTTCTGTGGAAAGCGTGTCACTGCATCTTGCTGTGCTTACTTCGGCCCCAGCTGATCAATAATGGTCTTCGCGACATCTTGCATGGTCAGGCGGCGATCCATCGAGGCCTTCTGAATCCAGCGGAAGGCCTCCGGCTCGGTCAGCCCCATCTTGTCGTTGAGGATGCCCTTCGCGCGATCCACCAGCTTCCGAGTCTCGAAGCGCTCGGCAAGGTCGGCAACCTCGTTCTCGAGCGCCACGATTTGCTGGAACCGCGACAGCGCAATTTCGATCGCCGGGATCAGATCAGCCGGGGTGAAGGGCTTCACCACATAGGCGAGAGCGCCAGCCTCACCGGCACGCTCGACCAGCTCGCGCTGGCTAAATGCGGTCAGCAGCACCACCGGAGCGATGTGGTCCTTGTTGATGATTTCAGCGGCAGAAATGCCATCGAGCTTCGGCATCTTGACGTCCATCACGACAAGGTCAGGGCGAAGCTCCTGCACGAGGCGCACTGCTTCCTCACCGTCGCCGGCCTCACCGACCACGTCAAAGCCGTTGTCACGAAGGGTTTCTACGATGTCGAGACGAATCAACGATTCATCTTCAGCGACGACCACGCGACGGGCCGCGCTGGGAGAAGTGCTCTGCTCAGTCATGACCTCTATGTTAACGGTGCCGGATGGGGGACTTGAACCCCCACGCCCGAAGGCAACGCATTTTGAGTGCGCCGCGTCTGCCAATTCCGCCAATCCGGCATGTGCCCGCCGATCTCGCGACCGGATGGCAACTCATCTACCCTAGCGCATCACAGGGGAATGCTGCCGCGCCCAATGACATGCTTTCGGGGTCCGGCTTCAGCAAGCTGACCGGTGCCCTCCCCCATTCGGTGAATACGCAGCGTGTTCGTTGTACCCACGACGCCGGGAGGCGAGCCAGCAATAATCAGCACCTTCTCGCCGAGCTCTACCCGATCCGCGTCGAGTAACACGCGATCGACCTGCTCAAACATTTCGTCGGTGGAGCTTACGCGCGGAACCTCATAGCTTCGGGCACCCCAGGTAAGCTCCATGCGCCGCCGAATCGCACGGCTCGGCGTGAAGCCGATAATTGGGATCGGTTTGCGCAGTCGCGACATCCGGCGCACGGTGTCACCTGATTCCGTGAACACGCAAATGTACCGCGCACCGATAAACTCGGCCACCTCGGCTGCAGCGAGCGTCAGCACACCGCCCTGCGAACGCGGGCTCGTACGCATCGCTTCAATGCGCTCCAATGCGTGATCCTCGGTAGCTTCGATGATGCGAGCCATGGTGGCAACCGCCTCAACGGGGAACGCCCCCACGCTGGTCTCGCCCGACAGCATCACCGCGTCTGCCCCATCAAGCACGGCATTGGCACAGTCAGACGCCTCCGCGCGAGTGGGTCTCGGGTTCTCGATCATCGATTCCAGCACCTGCGTCGCCACAATCACCGGCTTCGCCATGCGACGAGCCACAGCAATCGCCTCGGTTTGCACGAGCGGCACCTGCTCGAGCGGCATCTCCACGCCCAGATCACCGCGCGCAACCATGATCCCATCAAAGGCATCAACGATGCCCTCGAGATTCTGCACCGCCTGTGGTTTCTCAATCTTCGCGATCACCGGCAGCCGAATGCCTTCCTCCGCCATGATCTCGTGCACCCGGTTGATATCGGCGGCGTCGCGCACGAACGACAGCGCAATATAGTCCACGCCCAGGTGCAACGCCCAGCGCAGATCCGCTTCGTCTTTCTCAGACAGCGCCGGCACATTCACCGCAACACCCGGCAGGTTAATGCCCTTGTTGTTTGACACTGCGCCCGGAATCTCCACCACAGTATGCACCGTGTCGGCGGTCACCCGAACTGCGCGCAAACCTACCTTGCCGTCATCGATCAGCAGTGGATCACCCACCCGCACGTCGCCGGGGAGTCCATCGTAGGTGGTGGAGCAGATCGTTGCGTCGCCCACCACATCACGCGTGGTGATCGCGAACTCATCGCCGACCTCGAGTTCGTGCGGTCCAGCCGCGAAGGTACCCAGACGAATCTTTGGTCCCTGCAGATCGGCGAGCACGGCGATCGGACGCCCGACCTCGTTCTCTGCACGACGGATATTGCGAAAAATGCCCTCGTGCACGTTGTGCGTGCCGTGCGACATGTTGAGGCGCGCAACGTTCACGCCAGCACGAATCAGTGCCAGCGTATGGTCATAGCTCGAGACCGCGGGCCCCCAGGTCGCGACGATCTTTGCGTGGCGCATGGCCTGCCTTTCGTTCGATGGTGGATCGCGAGTCGAACCTCACCGCTATGCCTTCGGCGGTGCCTCAGGCTGCGGAGTGTCGCTACGCGCGGTGAGCACGTGATAGTACTCGTCGGGATTAGCGGTGAATTCATCCACCGCATCGACGGGGTTACGCCGACCGGGCAGGTAGACGGACGTTTCGATGCCGATGTGGCGACGGCGCTGCACGATGATGATGATGACACCGATGAGCGCGGCGATGAGCGCGGCCAACACGTTGGTGCGCAGCCCCAGGATGATGAGGCTCGGATCCACACGCATCGATTCAATGACCGCGCGGCCCAGGCCGTACCACACCAGGTACATGCCAAAGAAAACGCCCCAGCGCGGGCGCAGTCGGCGCTCAATTGCGAGCAGCACGATTACGCCGAGCAGATTCCATACGATCTCGTAGAGGAACGTGGGGTGGAAGAGGGTGCCTTCGGGCAACCCCACCGGGAATGCGGGGTTCGTCGATGCGATCTCAAGCCCCCAAGGCAACGTAGTGGGCCCGCCAAAGAGCTCGTGGTTAAACCAGTTGCCCAAGCGGCCAGCGGCCTGCGCAATCAACAGACCGGGCACCAGCGCATCGGCAAATGACCAGAACCGAATGCCCGTAATGCGCGAGGCAACCAACACACCGAGGGCGCCGCCCACCAGCGCCCCGAAAATCGCGATGCCGCCGTTCCAAAATGCGAACACCTCGAGAACGTTCTTCCCCTCGCCGAAGTAATCGCCCCAGTGTGTCACCACGTGGTAAATACGAGCGCCGAGAATGCCCAGCACGACGGACCACACCGTGAAGTCAATGACCACCCCGCGCTCACCTCCGCGCCGAGTGAGTCGGCGCCCGGTCCAGATCGTGGCGAGGATAATGCCGGTCAAGATGCAGAGCGCATAGAAGTACACGCGCAGCGGCCCGAGCTGCAAGAACTGCACATCAGGGCTGGGGATACTCATGGGAAGGATCATCTACCGCTCTTTCGCTTCACATACTGCGCCCGCAGGCGCGAAACACACAAATCCTACCGCGGGGCACCCGCCGCGCGACTACGACCGAGCGGTTCCCGCCGCGATCTCGCGCACGACCTCGGCGAGGCGCGCGACTCCCCCGTCGCGAAGCGCGCGCACGAACGCGGTACCCACGATCGCTCCGTCGGCATAGTCGAGCGCCGAGGCAACCTGCTCCGCGGTCGAAATACCGATGCCAACACAGGCGAGTTCCGCTCCCTGTGCACGCAGACGCTGAGTGAGAAGACGCGCAGCCTCATCGAGCTGTGCCCGTTCTCCGGTGATGCCCATAGTCGACACCGTGTACACGAATCCGGTGGTGTGGCGTGCGACCAGCGCGAGACGTTCGTCGGTCGAGGTCGGTGCTGCCAGGAAGACACGATCCAGACCGTGTGCTTCACTGACCGTGATCCACTCGGCCGCAGAATCTGGGGTGATGTCGGGAGTAATGAGGCCCGCACCACCGGCAGCAGCAAGCTCAGCGGCGAATTGCTCGACCCCGAACTGGAGGACGGGATTCCAATAGGTCATAACGAGCACCGGGGTATCAACTTCTGACCGCACGCGTCGTACCGCTTCAAACACATCCGACACCCGGAACCCAGCGGCCAGGGCAGTCTGAGTCGCTTCCTGGATTACCACGCCGTCCATGACCGGGTCGGAGTAGGGTAACCCCAGCTCAATGACATCGGCACCCGCACGAGCCATGGCGATCGCTGCTTCAACGCTCGTGTCAAGATCGGGGAAACCGATGGGCAAATAGCCCACAAGAGCTCCGCGTCGCGCAACCTTCGCGGCGCGAATTGCGGCAGACACTTGCGATACATGCGTGGCCATTACTGTCCCTCTCCCGCGCTCGCAGACGCACCCTCGAGCTCGGTGCCATCAAACAGCCCAAAGTAGCGACCCGCGGTTGCCATGTCTTTATCGCCACGACCGGACAGATTGACAAGGATCACGGCGTCTGGGCCGAGCTCGGCACCCAGGCGCAAGGCGCCAGCGAGCGCGTGTGACGACTCGATAGCGGGGATGATGCCCTCGGTACGGCTCAGCAGACGCAGCGCCTGCATCGCTTCGTCGTCGGTGACAGATTCGTAGTTCGCACGCCCAATGCTTGCCAGCCAAGCATGCTCCGGGCCCACGCCTGGATAATCCAAACCGGCTGAGATCGAGTACGACTCACGTGTCTGACCGTCGGCGTCCTGCAGCACGAAGGTGCGGGTTCCGTGCAACACCCCGGGCGTGCCTTCACCGATGGTCGCGCCGTGCTCACCCGAAGCGATGCCATGCCCACCGGGCTCAAATCCGTACAGCGCCACCTCTGGGTCGTCGAGAAAAGCGTGGAAAATGCCGATGGCGTTGGAGCCGCCACCCACACACGCGGCGACCGCCGTCGGCAACGAACCGGTCATCTCAAGCACCTGCGCACGTGCTTCTTCGCCGATGATCTTGTGGAAATCGCGAACCATCACCGGGAATGGATGCGGGCCGTTCACCGTGCCGAGCAGGTAGTGAGTGGTATCGACGTTTGCCACCCAATCGCGGAATGCCTCGTTAATCGCATCTTTCAGCGTGCGAGAACCCGTCTTCACTGGCACAACCTCGGCTCCCAACAGCCGCATCCGCGCAACGTTCAGCGCCTGCCGCTCTGTGTCGACTTCGCCCATGTAGATCGTGCACTCCATGCCAAACAGCGCGGCTGCGGTTGCCGTGGCCACGCCGTGTTGACCGGCTCCGGTCTCTGCGATCAGACGCGTCTTGCCCAGTCGCTTGACCAGCAGCGCTTGCCCGAGCACATTGTTGATCTTGTGTGAACCGGTGTGATTGAGATCTTCGCGCTTCAAAATAATGCGAGCGCCACCGGCGTGCTCAGCAAAGCGAGGAACCTCGGTAATAATCGAGGGCCGACCAGTGTAACTGTGATGCAGCTCCGCAAGCTCCGCGGCAAAACTCGGATCTGCCTTGGCATCCTCGTATGCCTGTGTGACCTCGTCGAGCGCGGCGATGAGGGATTCCGGCATGAACCGGCCGCCGAAGTCCCCAAAAAACGGACCCGCTTGTGCGCGCAGTGGCCCGAGGGTGCTCTGATCTTGAGTCATGATGCCTCTTCCAGACTGAAGTAAATTGCCATCGCCATAGCGGCGCGGCAGGTCTGTGCTCAGACGCTGAGGTAACTCTGCAGCGTCGCAATGGGGTCAGAAGTGACCAAGGCCTCGCCCACCAACACGGCGTCAGCCCCGGCCTCCCGATAGCGAATCACATCGCTCACATCAAGAACGGCAGACTCCGCGACGCGGATTACCCCGGCAGGAATCTGATCGGCGACGCGCCCGAACAACTCGCGGTCAAGCTCGAACGTTGACAGGTCGCGCGCGTTGACGCCGATCAGCTGTGCGCCGAGATCAACTGCGCGCGCCACCTCATCTGCGGAGTGTGCCTCGACGAGCGGAGTCATGCCGAGTTCACGAATCAGCGTGTGCAGACGCGCCAGAACGTGCTGCGGTAACGCAGCCACGATCAACAGCACCAGGTCAGCACCGGCTGCCCGCGCCTCGAAGATCTGGTACTCGTCGCCAATGAAGTCCTTCCGCAGGACCGGAATACTGACGGCTTTGCGCACCGCCCCAAGATCAGCGAGCGACCCCTTGAATTTGCGCTGCTCGGTGAGCACACTCACCACGCTGGCGCCGCCTGCCTCGTATTGCGCGGCAAGCGCCTGGGGTTCTGGAATCTCCGCGAGGTCACCGCGCGATGGACTCGCACGCTTGACTTCGGCGATCACCCGAATGTGATCGGTGGGACGCAATGCCTCAAGCGCATCCAGCGCCGCCGGGCGCGCCAGTGCCGCCGCTTCTACCTGCGACAGCGGGCGCACCTCACGACGCGCACGTGCGTCCTCGAGAGAGCCAGCAAGCAGTTGTTGCAGCACGTCAGTCGTGCGTCTTAGGGGTGAACTTCGGACCCTTCACGCCGTATCCGGCCTTTGCGAGCACCCAGCCAAGCAGGGCGCCCAACACAACCACACCCACGCAGATCCATACGATCAGCGGTTGGTGCAGGAAGAACGCGACCGTTCCGGCAGCGATACCGAGCAGCATGACGATCACCGCCGTCCACGCAGCGGGCGAATCGCCGTGTCCGGGGTCTCCGTGGTGGGTACTCATGAATCTCCTTGAAGCCTCTGGTTCCCCTCCAGCCTACCGGTAGCTGGGCGTATCCTGCGAACCCACGGCGGACAGTTGCGGATAGACACTCATAGCGTGTCGCGTGTGGGGCGCAGCGTGCGGTCGTCCGCGCCGCTCTCGCTCGGGTCCTCGCCCTCGTTTTGGCGTTCCCAGTCAGAAATACGATCGGGTTCGTCGAGAGCTGCGGCGCTGGCAGACGCACCCGAGCCCGACTCGTACTTCCGTCCGGCGGCACGCCAGCGGCCAGAAAGCACCACAACCGCGACCCCCAGCACGGCAAGCAAGATGCCGGTCGCCACGGTAAGTAGTGGCCAGATGGTCGTGTCGGCTGAAGATACAAGATCGAGCTGACTGGCGCCGGATATGGCGGTGATTTCAGCAAGTTTTCCGGATGCCGCCTGCACCGGCCCGCTCAGCACCCCAACACTCATTGCCGCAATGCCGGCTCCCAGACCCGTGATCAGTACACCCAAGACCCACCGAAAGACTCGCCCCGCAATGGTGAGTGCCAGGGCTGCCGCAAGTACCGCGATTGCCACCGGGGACAGTGAGGCATTGAGATCTTGACCGGACACCAGCAGCATGTCTGTCGCCGCTGCACCCTCAATGAGGCGCAAGGCCACCCAAGTCTGCGTGGCTGACACCAACGCGAGTGCCCCGCCCAGGGCAACCAAACCCAGCAGCGGCAGCTTGCTACGCACTGGTCTTATCCAGACGCTGCAGGGTGTTTGCGATCGCTACTGCGCGCAGTGGCGCGGCCGCCTTGTTCCGCGATTCCTGATCCTCGAGCATTGGCACGGAATCGGCGACAATCCCGCCGCCAGCCTGCACCATCGCCACCCCATCGACGATCGTTGCCGTGCGAATGGCGATGGCGAGATCCGCCGCGCCCGCCAAACCGAAGTAGCCCACCACACCGCCGTAAACACCGCGTTGCACCGGCTCGAGCTCATCAATAATCTGCAGCGCTCGCGGCTTCGGCGCGCCAGAGAGCGTGCCTGCCGGGAAGGTCGCACGCAGAGCATCCACCGAGTTCTGATCGGGACGCAGCTGACCCTCCACCGTCGAGACGATGTGCATGATGTGGCTAAAGCGTTCAATGCGCATAAACTCGGTCACTTCCACGCTGTGCGGCTCACATACGCGCAGGAGGTCGTTGCGCGCGAGATCCACCAGCATCAAGTGTTCGGCGCGTTCTTTCTCATCGGCGAGCAGCTCACGCTCGTGCTGCTGATCTTCATCAACTGTCGCACCGCGCGGACGCGAACCGGCGATGGGATGCGTAAGCACATGCCCGTTCTCTTGCACGGTGACCAGCGCTTCCGGACTCGACCCCACCACCGCAAAGGAGCGCCCCTGCGAGTCTTCAAGCTGCAGAAGATACAGGTAGGGGCTGGGGTTCAGGTGACGCAGCACACGATACACATCAAGTGGATCCGCCGTGCACTCTTGATCAAAGCGCTGCGACAGCACCACCTGAAAAATATCGCCATCAACGATGTACTGCTTCGAACGTTCAACCCCGGCGAGGTAGTCCGCTTCGGGTGTGAGACGCACGGGGTCAGGAAGGGCACTGCGATCAAGCACTGCGAGCGGTGAAGCCAGCGGGGCCGCCAGCGCTCGCTCGAGGCCATTCAGTCGCTCCTGCGCATCAAGCCATTGCGCATCCGCGTCTGCGGCGGCGGCATCATTCAGCACATTCGCCACCAGCACCACAGCGCCGTCACGGTGATCGATCACCACGAGCTCGGACACAAAACTCAGGCTCTGCGTGGGCAGGCCCGGCCCGTGCGCCGGACCGTGCTCGAGACGCTCAAACTGACGCACCGTGTCCCAGCCCAGATACCCGACGAAACCACTCACCAGCGGAGGGAGGTGCGGCGTTGGCTGCTGCCGCCAACGATCGACAACCGCACGCAATGCTTCGGCAGGCGCGAGTTCCGCGACACCGCCGGGCAAGAGGCGATCGGCCGTCAGCGATTTCTCTGCGTCGGGTACCCAGTGTGCGTGACCGTCACGTTCGGTGAGCACTCCGAAGCTTCCCGCCCCGACGAAGCTGAAACGTGTCCACACGCCACCTTGCTCAGCAGACTCGAGGAGGAACGTTCCGCTGCGAGATCCGGCAACCTTGCGATAAATGCTGACCGGCGTATCTGCATCGGCGAAGATCTCGCGGCATACAGGGATGACTGAGTGGGTGGCGCGAGCCTGATCAAAATCGGCGCGTGACGTGGTGAGATTCACCGCTCCAGCCTATCGTGCGGCCGCGGTGCGTCTGCGTGTGGTGATATGTGGGGTCAGGCGTCGCGGCCAGGCTCACCCAGCACCGCGGGCACCTCGCGCGCCACAAAACAACTCCGGGCGCCAGTGTGGCACGCGGCGCCGAGCTGCACCACGCGCACCAACAGTGTGTCAGCATCGCAATCCATGGCAACGCTGCGCACGTACTGACGGTGGCCAGAGGTGTCCCCCTTGCGCCAGTACTCCTGACGTGAGCGCGACCAAAAGGTAACTCTGCCCGTGGTGAGGGTGCGACGCACCGCCTCACGATCCATCCACGCCAGCATCAGCACGTCACCAGACTCATCGTCTTGGATGATCGCGGGCAACAGGCCAGCCTCGCCAAACACCAAAGAGTCGAGCACGGGATCCACCCCGGCTGATGACCCCGCAACATCACTCATGCGCCAGCCTCGGTCAGGCGCACCTCATAGCCGGCATCAGCGAGTGTCTGCTTGACCTGCCCGACCGTGAAGGTACCGTCATGGAAGACCGACGCCGCAAGCACCGCGTCTGCCCCGGCAGCAACGGCAGGGGGGAAATGCTCGAGCTTCCCCGCACCACCCGACGCGATGACTGGTACCGTGCAGAGCTCCCGCACACGTTCAATCAGTTCGAGGTCGAATCCGGCCAGGGTTCCGTCAGCATCCATCGAGTTGACGAGCAGTTCGCCAGCGCCGCGCTGCACCACCTCACGTGACCACTCGAGCGCGTCAAGATCGCTCTCAGTGCGCCCGCCGTGAGTGGTCACCACAAATCCTGAAGGCATGCGAGAGCTGCGCTTAATGTCGAGTGACAGCACCAGCACCTGCGAACCAAAACGGTCCGCGATCTCGTCAATCAGCGCGGGCCGGGCGATCGCAGCACTGTTCACCCCGACCTTGTCAGCACCGACGCCTAGCAATCGGGCGACGTCGTCGCCGCTGCGCACACCGCCGCCGACCGTCAGCGGAATGAATACTTGCTCCGCGGTGCGACGCACCACATCGTAGGTGGTGCTACGGTCATCCACCGTTGCGGTGACATCAAGGAAGGTGAGTTCGTCTGCTCCCTGCTCGGCGTAGCGGGCAGCCAACTCCACCGGGTCGCCCGCATCGCGAAGATTGAGGAAGTTCACGCCCTTCACCACACGCCCAGCAGCCACATCCAGGCACGGGATCACCCGCACTGCGACCGACATCACAGCCTCGCGGCGTGGATCGCGGTGACGAGGATCGCGCGCGCACCGAGATCGGCAAGCTGATCCATCACATCGTTGGCTTCGTCGGCGAGCACCATCACCCGCACGGCCACCCAGCCGTCCTCGCGTAGCGGCGAAACGGTGGGAGATTCAATACCTGGGGCGATCGCCACGGCAGCTTCAAGTTTGGATTCTTCGAGGTCATAGTCCATCAACACGAACTTCCGAGCCACCAGCACGCCGCGCAGACGCCGGATCAGCCGATCCACGCCGTCTTGGTGCTTGGGTCCACCAATCAACACGGCAGTAGATTCCAGGATCACCGGCCCGAAGATTGCGAGGCCGGCGGCCTGCAAAGTGGCACCGGTAGACACAACATCAGCGACAGCATCCGCCACTCCCAGCTGTACTGCCGATTCAACCGCTCCATCGAGCTTCACCGTGACCGCTTCGACCCCTCGCTGACGGAGGAAGTCGTCGACCAACTTCGGATAGCTCGTAGCCACGCGCAACCCAGCAAGCTGCGCAATGTCGGTGATACCGGAGTTATGCGGTGCGGCAAACCGGAAGGTCGAGTCACCGAAATCGAGGTGGGCGATCTCGCGTGCTTCTGAGCCACTATCGAGCAACAGGTCGCGACCGGTAATTCCGACGTCCAACGCCCCTGATCCCACGTAGGTCGCAATATCTCGCGGACGCAGGTAGAAAAACTCGATGTCATTCCGCGTATCGCGGTGCACCAGTTTTCGATTGTCGCGCCGACCGCTGTAGCCAGCTTCGCTGAGCATTTCGGCGGCAATCTCTGACAGAGAGCCCTTATTCGGAACCGCGACGCGGAGCATGTGGAATCCTTCCCTGGAGGCCGCGAAGCGGCCGAATCTCATGTGAGCACATCAGCGGCTGGCCCAGCGTGGCATGCGGCAGACCCGACGACCACCCGCACCGTCGCTAGAGATGACGGTAGACATCCTGCAGCGTGATGCCTTTGGCGAGCATCAACACCTGCAGGTGGTAGAGCAGTTGGCTGATCTCCTCGGCGCACGCGGCATCACTCTCGTACTCGGCAGCCATCCACACCTCGGCAGCTTCCTCGACAATCTTCTTGCCGATGCTGTGTACCCCGGCATCCAGCCGCGCAACAGTGTCACTGCCAGCAGGCCGAGTTGTGGCCTTCTCACTGAGTTCGGCGAACAACGCCTCGAACGACTTCACGTGACCAGCGTACCGCCTCTCACCGACGCGCTGAATCAGTGCTGGTGCGCGGCCGCTGCGACACGAAGCTCCGCGATGCGATCCTCCGGCACCCCACCGAACACCGCAGACCCTGCAACGAAGGTATCCGCGCCAGCCTCTGCCGCAACACCAATCGTGTCGACGGTAATGCCGCCGTCCACCTGCAACCAGATATCCAGCCCGAGCCGCGCCTTCGCTTCGGCAACTCGCCGCAATTTCGGCATCATGTCAGGCATGAATTTCTGTCCACCGAAACCGGGTTCAACAGTCATGACGAGCAGTTGGTCAAACTCAGGCAGCAGGTCGAGGTAGGGTTCCGGATCGGTGCCGGGCTTCAGCGCCAGCCCAGCTCGAGCACCAATGTCGCGAATCCGTCGCGCAAGGGCCACCGGATCGGCGGCGGCTTCGGCGTGGAAGGTCACCGAATATGCACCCAATTCTGCGTAACCGGGAGCCCAACGATCTGCGTCTGCAATCATCAGGTGCACATCGAGCGGAATCGGAGAGACGTCCTGGATGCGCGAGACGATCGGCGGACCCATGGTCAGGTTCGGCACGAAGTGATTGTCCATCACGTCAACGTGCACGAGATCTGCCGTCTGAATACGTTCAAGCTCGTGCTGCAGGTTCACGAAGTCGGCGGAAAGAATACTCGGGTTGATGCGCTGCGCGGTCACCCATCAAGTGTACGGTGCGCTTCCACGGGTGGATCACCGCTATCGACCAGCTCCGCTCCACTGGGCGCCGCTGCCGCGTAACTCGCGCTGAGGGTTCGATAGGCGCGTGTCGTAAAAGCAAGGAGCCCCAAGAGCATCATCGCGATCCCGGACCAGAAAAAGATGAGCGCGATCCCGCGGCTGTCACCCGTCCCAAGCAAGGGCTCCCACAGCTCCTGCCCCGCTTTGGTCTGCATGTACGGCACGATCGCAAACTCAGCAATCGGTGCAATGACGAGCGAGGTGATCGGTGCAGCGGCAGCTTCGAAGGTCATTGCGAGCCCGAACACCCGACCCTGTGTGTCGTAGGGCACCACGCGCTGAATGACAGTTTGTTCGGCTGCTTCGACGGCCGGCATCATCAGCATGAAGAGCCAGATTCCCACCACAAACAGCATTGGCCACTCCCGCAAGGTGAACACCGCGCCCAGAGCACCGATGCCGATGACCAGAAGCAGCATGGTGCGGATCGGGTTCTTTCCCAAGCCAAATTTGGCTACCAAGGCTCCCCCGACAAGAAAACCCGTGCCAGCGGCACCAAACACAATTCCCCAGATCTCTACCGGGAACATGTCTAAACCGTAGGGGTCAAGCAGCGCCATGTAGACGCCGCCGCCCAGGTTATTCAGGGTGGTGAACAGGATTAAGCCAAGCAATCCCGGCACCGCGAGGATGGCCAGCATGCCACCCCGAAAATCGATTGCGCGACGATTCGGATCGTGCACAATTTCAGGTTCGGGGACCCGCAGCAGATGGAGGTGCACGAGCGGGGCGGCGGTGAGTATCAGCGCGATCAGCATGGTCAGCGTCATTCCGAGCAGGCCGATCGAGAGACCGCTGAACACGCTCGTCACAATGAAGGCCAGGCCCTGCACCATGCCCACTAAGCCGTTTGCGTTGGCGTGTCGCTCGTCGGGGACCAGCAACGTCACGGTGGTGGCCAAGGCAAGATTGCGCAGGAGTTCAACCACGCACCCGGCCAGCAAGCTCACCGTGAACACCCAGAACCATGCACCGTCGAGGCGGAGCAAGCTCTCTTGCGGCACCAGCAGGAAGATGACGGTTCCGATCAGGAAGGTCACCAGGGTGATCCACCCAGAGAGCAGCATCACGCGCCGCTTGCGTAACCGATCAACCAGCGAACCGAACCACATCGAGCACACCGCGAGCAGGATCATGTAGGCGCCGCCCAGCACACCGGTCGCCAAAATGCTGCGCGTCTCGAGGTACACCCAGAAAACGAGCGCAAACCACAGGTAATTGGTGGTGAGGTTCGCGACGGCGGTATTGGCGAGCAAATGCGCGAAGGTGCGCATGCCCCCGACCGGTGGTGTGTGCGAGCTCATGCCCCCAGCGTAGGTTGCTGACCGCTCGAACGCGATGCGCAGTCGTTAGCTGGCGATCTCCTGGTACGCAAAATGCAGCATCGACTCCTCAACGCCAGCAAGCACGCGAGGCTTTGCGATGTCGTCAAGCACAATAAAGCGCAGCATGCCCGCCCGCGCTTTCTTGTCACGCTGCATAGTGGCGAGCAAGCCTTCCCAGCGGCCCGCGGGGTACGTGAGCGGCAGGCCCAGAGCGCTCAGCACCGTGCGGTGCCGTTCCACCGCGGCGTCAGACAGTGACCCTGCCATACGTCCGAGCTCAGCGGCATACATCATGCCGATCGAAACTGCCACGCCATGGCGCCACTGGTAGCGCTCAGCATGCTCAATTGCGTGCCCCAAGGTATGGCCGTAATTCAGGATCTCGCGCAGCCCGCCCTCGCGGAAATCTTCTGAGACAACACGCGCCTTCACGCCAATGGACAGCTCAACCAGGCGCCGAAACTCATCAGTGCTGGGATCGGTGGCGCGATCCACATCGCGTTCAATGATGTCGAGAATCTCGGGCTCTGCGATAAAGCCATACTTCGCAACCTCGGCATAACCTGCCAGAATCTCATTCTTCGGCAGCGTCTGCAGCAGATCGAGATCGCACAGCACCGCGTGCGGCGCGTAAAACGCACCCACGAGGTTCTTCCCCTCAGCGGTGTTAATACCGGTCTTTCCACCGACGGCAGCGTCAACCATGCCCAGCACCGTGGTCGGAATCTGCACCAAGCGCACCCCGCGAAGCCAAGTGGCCGCGACGAAGCCAGCCAAATCGGTCACCGCTCCCCCGCCGAGACCAATGACCGCGTCAGTGCGCGTGAAATCAGCCTGCCCCAGGATTTGCCAACAGAAAGCGGCCACCTCCACGCGCTTCGCAGATTCTGCGTCGGGAACCTCAGCGAGCAATACCTGTCCGAACCGCTGCTGCAATTCCTGGCGAAGCTCATCCGCCAAGCGCCCGACCGTCGGCGTATGCACAATGAGTACCTTGTTGACCCGATCACCCAGGGCTGCGGCGACCTCCGGCATGAGGCTCCGACCCACGGTGACTGTGTAGTCGCCCTCGCCGGTCACCGGGATCAGCGTAGGTGCGGTTGCAGAATGAACTGTCATGAGCGTAATGACCCGTCTTTCTCTGGGGGCGTCTCGGCTGCTGGGGTGCTCGCGGGGCGGGTGGCATTCTTGGTGGATCGGCCATACCGCGTGCTGACACTGCGGCCGCGAGCCCACTGCGCTACACGGCGGGTCAGCTGTTCTTTGGTCGCGCGGTCAGTGCGAAAGGTGATGTCGGCAACCTCCTCGTAGAACGCCCGCCGAGACTCAAGGATGCGACCCCATGCTTCCGGGTCGTCGCGCAATAGCGGGCGTTTGTCGAGATTCGCCGTGCGTAGCACTGAGGCCTGCGTGGTCATCAGCAGCACCACCGGAAACTTCTGCAGGAGGTCACGCGTACGCGCCGTAATCACCGCTCCACCACCGAGTGCAACGATTCGCGTACCGGGTTGCGAAAGTTCAGCGGCAATCAGATCTGCCTCAATCTCACGAAACGCAGCTTCGCCGTGTTCGCTGAAGAAATCGGTGATTGGCCCGTGCAGTCGCGTAAACACGACATCGGTATCCACAAATGGCACACCGAGCTCCTTCGCAACGCGTCGCCCGAGACTGGTCTTTCCGGCAGCCATGGGCCCCACGAACACGATCGGGCAGTCGGGCAGGCGATGCTTCCGACGCCGACGCGACAGGCGCTTCTTGCCGCTGCTCCGACCGGCAACGACCTGCACCGGTTGCGTCAGCGGCTGCTTCGGCGGGGTGGGAACAGGTCGCGTTACCGCGTCCTCGCTCACGATTCGATGGTGGTAGTGAGTTTCTCGGGAATCGCAGCGAGGTACTGCTCGAGATTACGCTTGGTCTCCGCCACGCTGTCACCGCCAAACTTCTCGGTCACCGCGTCGGCAAGCACCAGCGCAACCATGGCTTCCGCAACAACTCCGGACGCCGGAACCGCTGAGACATCGCTGCGCTGATGGTGCGCCTTCGACTCCTCGCCCGTCACCACATCGATGGTCGGCAACGCGTTGGGTACGGTGGCAATGGGCTTCATACCCGCGCGCACGCGCAGCACCTGCCCCGTGGTCATCCCACCTTCAATGCCGCCGGCTCGGTCGGTGTCGCGCACAATCTGGCCGTCACGCAGGTGCAACTCATCATGCGCGACTGAGCCACGCCTACGGGTCGTTTCGAAGCCGTCGCCCACTTCGACTGCCTTGATCGCCTGAATGCCCATCAGCGCACCCGCGAGTCGGGAATCAAGGCGACGATCCCAGTGCACGTATGAACCCAACCCGGGTGGCAAACCGTAGGCCAGCACCTCGACGATGCCACCAATCGTGTCTCCCGACTTCTTGGTGTCGTCGACTTCGGTGATCATGCGGGCGCTCGTTGCCGGGTCAAAGCACCGCAGTGGATCCGCATCGAGCGTCGTGACATCTTCTGGACGAGGTAGCGGCGTATCCGCGGGGACGGTAACGGGGCCTACCGCAATGGTGTGACTCACCAGGCGAATACCCAGCTCACCCAGAAACGCCCGCGCCACCGCGCCAAGTGCGACGCGCGCGGCGGTCTCACGAGCACTCGCACGCTCGAGGACGGGTCGCGCCTCATCGAAGCCGTATTTCTGCATCCCCGTAAGGTCGGCATGGCCGGGTCGAGGCCGGGTCAACGCGGCCCCGCGCCCCCGAGATTTTTCAGAGAGCTCAGTGGGCTCGGCACTCATGACCTCTACCCACTTTGGCCATTCCGTGTTGCCGATACGAATCGCGATCGGACCGCCAATCGTACGGCCCTGCACCACACCGCCGGAGAAGTGCAGCTCGTCCTGTTCGAACTTCATACGCGAGCCGCGCCCGTACCCGAGCTTGCGACGAGCAAGATCTTCACGCACCTGCTCGAGCAGAATCGGTACGCCCGCGGGCATTCCCTCCAAGACAGCAATGAGTTCTGGGCCGTGAGATTCTCCGGCCGTCAGCCAACGCAACATGGGATCTATCTTCCCACACCCGCATCACGCATCACGGCGAGCACGTGGGACTCGTTCTGCAAGTGAAAGCTGGGGTCACCACCCACGAAGATCCGCACCTGCACCAGCGCCTGCTCGATGAGCATGTCAATCCCGGCGTGTGATTCGCCCCCTGCCTCCGCCCACCGACGTGCGAGGGGTGACGGCCAGGGGTCATATGCCACATCAAAGAGCGGCACCGTTGTCAATTCAGGCAGTAGCGGGACGGCCGTTCCTACCGTGCCCGGCAGCGTCGAGATGACGGCGGTTGCGCGCGCCAGGCGCGGGCGTAACCGCTCATCCAGTTCTGTGCTCTCCCAGGCTCCCCCCTGCGCATCAAGCGGTGGTTGATCTGAGGTCGTTCCAGAGGTGCCATCGAAACGGGCAGCAAGTTGCGCCGCGGCCTCACCACGCCGCGCAAGAATCGTCACCTCGGTGGCGCCCAGGTGCCTAGCAGCCAGCACCGCTGATACCGCGGTAGCTCCTGCACCGAGAACCACCACGCGCGTCAGCGTCAACCCGCTGTTCTGCAGCGCTGCGGCAAGTCCAGCAACGTCAGTGTTGAATCCGGCCCACTGCGGGCCATGTGCCGTATCCATGAGCCGCAACAGGGTGTTCACCACCCCGCTCTCTTCCGCCATCGGATCACGCACGGTGCACAGTCGATGCGCCTCGATCTTCAGCGGCATCGTCACCGAAAAACCGCGCCATTCCGAGCCGCGGCTGGACAGGAACGCCGCGAGTTGAGATTCCGCAACACGCACTGCCGTGTACTTCCACGGCAGACCAAGTTCCGCGTACGCCGCGCGGTGAATTCGGGGAGAACGAGAGTGGTGGATGGGATGCCCGAGCACCGCCAGGTGGCTCGGAATAGCCTGCAGCATAGACGCGTCCTGCTGTACTGGCCTAGTCACAGCGGGTGCCACCCTCTGCTCGGTGCACGGTGCACCAATCGGCAAGTTGCTGCACAGCCTGCTGGTGCTCCTCGAATGTCGCGGAAAACACCGTCTCCCCCGTCTCAAGGTTGACCGGCATGAAAAACAGCCAGTCCCCCTCCGCAGGGCTCATTGCGGCACGAATCGCAACATCTCCGGGGTTTCCAATGGGGCCGATCGGGAGACCGGTGTTTGCATATGTGTTGTAGAGGTTCGATGCATCAGCGCGTTCTTCGGGCGTCGTCCACACCGTATGCGTGTTGCCGGTTCCATAAGCAACCGTGGCGTCTGATTCAAGCTTCATGCCGATGTCGAGTCGGTTCAGAAAGACCCGAGAAATCTTCGGGAAGTCGTCGAGGTTTGAACCAGCCTCACGCTGAATCACGGATGCGAGGGTCAGCACTCTCCATTCATCACCAGCGGGAACGGCATGTTCCTGGAGTGCCTGGTACATGCGATCCACCATCTTTTGCACGATGGACACTGCCGTGTCATCTGGTGACAGGGTGTAAGTGGCTGGAAAGAGGAACCCTTCGATAGACGGGAATTCGGCAGGGATACCGTACACACTCGGGTCTGCCACAGCAGCCTCAAACTCGGTGAGCGGTATCCCGGAGACTTCAGACGCACGCTGCAGAGCGTCAATCGCAGCCATTCCCTCTGGCACGGTCAGCGTGAGCTCGAGTCGATTTGCAGGATCCTGCAAGGCGGCGAGAGCAGCCGCTGCACTCATCTCAAGTCGCAACTGATACCTACCAGGCAAAAAATCCACCGGTGGATCCTGAGCCAGGAGGAGCTCGTAGAATGCTTGCTGCGTCTTCACCACTCCGGCTTCGGCCAGAGATGCGGCGATATCCTCGCCGATCTCCCCAGGGGTAATGGTGATCATGGCTTCTCCGTGACCGTCCCCCTCGAAATCATTCGTGGTCCAACCCAAGGCTTGTGAGATCCGGTCACCGTAGCTCCCCCACAGCGACAGCCCTGCGACAGCGAGCCCACCAAGCAGAACCGCGAGCACGCCCAGCACAATGACGACCCGTGTTGCGTTGCGTTTTCCGCTCATTGCTCTCTCTCCCACTGTTCCAGGCCACCTGCACCCGCTGCCAATGACGACGAGACCGTGACCGTAGATCCGGGCGCACGCCCCTGTGCCCGTTCACTATCGAGCGCGTGCTGCAAGATGATAACTGCGGCTGCCTGATCAATCACGCTTCGACTCTGTTTGGTTTTTCGCCCTACCTGACGCATCTGACCGTGCGCGGACACGGTTGACAGACGTTCGTCAACCAGTCGCACGCTCACCGCGGCGCACCGCTGATCACTGCCAAGTGCTGCAGCGAGTCGATCCGCGAAGCCCAGTGCATCCTCGGTGGAAGGCGTGTGCTCTCCCCGCAGATTCAGCGGCAAGCCCACCACGATTTCGATGGCTTCATGTTCGCGCGCCAACTCCACCAGGCGCGCAATGTCTTGGGTCTCCTCAGGGTCCCGGACCACCGTCTCCACCGGAGTGGCCAGCATGCCGTGCAGATCACAACGCGCGACACCGATCCGGGCCTTGCCCACATCGACCCCGAGCCGCACTCCGCTGCGCACGCTACCCCGATCTACTCGGCCAGGCTGCGCCGGATAGCTGCAAGGGCGTCATCAAGCTTACTGGGGTCTGTGCCACCACCCTGGGCGAGATCGTCCTTGCCGCCGCCACCACCGCCGAGCACCTGTGCCCCAATCTTGGCGAGTGCGCCAGCTTTGGCACCGGCATTTCGGGCCGCCGCGGTGGTCGCCGCAATCACCAGCGGCTTCCCCCCCGCTTCGCCAGCCAGCACGACTACGCCAGCTGCCTCACCGAGCCGCTCGCGCACTTGCTGTGCAAGCACGCGCACATCCTCAGGCGAGCCGACAGCACCAAGAGACGCCAGCACCGCGGTCAGGTCTCCCAACCGCTCAGCAGCTTGCACGAGCGCAGGAATGCGTTCCTGCAGCTTGGCCGCTTCAAGCTGGGCGATCTTCTTCTCTGCGACCTTCAACTGTGCGCTGAGATCCTGCACCCGCTGCACGAGCTCCAGTCGTGGCACTTTGAGGCCGCTGGTGAGTTGCTGCACGATCGCGCGCTCTGCGGCGAAATTGCGGAAGGCTTCGATACCCACAAGTGATTCGACGCGACGGTTGGTGGATCCAACGGAGCTTTCGCTCACGAGGCTGATCATGCCGACCTCGGCAGAGCTTCCCACGTGAGTACCGGCGCACAGCTCACGCGACCAGGGACCTCCGATATCGACGACCCGCACGCGATCGCCGTACTTCTCGCCGAACAAGGCCATCGCACCCAGCGCCTTCGCCTCGTCAAGCGCCATCTCGCGGGTCACCACGTCATAGTCCGCACGGATCGCCAAATTCGAGATTTCCTCAATCTCTGACTTGGTTTCGTTCGAGAGTGCTTCACTGTGGGTGAAGTCCAGTCGCAGGTATCCCGCCTTGTTGTAGGAACCCGCCTGGTGTGCGTTCGGGCCGAGCACTTCCCTTAGCGCCGCATGCACAATGTGAGTACCCGAGTGCGCCTGTGTGGCACCGCGTCGGTAGTCGGCATCGACGCGAGTCTCTGCCCGCGCGTCGACTGCTACTGTGCCCACCGATACCTTCACCGTGTGCACGATGAGCCCAGGCACGGGCTTTTGCACGTCAAGCACTTCGGCTTCAAAACCGTCACCAACAATGACTCCCTGATCACTGTCTTGACCGCCGGCTTCAGCCCACAGAGAGGTTTCTGCAAGCACGAGCTCGGCGATCTGCCCTTCACTGGCGGCCTGCACCGGGCTGCCGTCGACGACGATGCCCAGCACGCGACTCTCGTGCGTCAGCTCGTCATAGCCGGTAAATACGGTTTCTCCGAGGCCCCGGAGCGCGCGGTACACGGAGGGATCAGCGCGCTGCCCCTTCTTCGCCTTGGCATCTGCTTTGGCGCGGTCCCGCTGTTCCTGCATCAGCCGCGTAAAAGCAGCAGCGTCGACCTCAACGCCAGCTTCCTGCGCGATTTCCATGGTCAGTTCAATCGGGAAGCCGAGCGTGTCATGCAAATGGAACGCGGTATCCCCGGGAAGGGCGGTTGCGTGGTCCTCAGCCACGGCAATTGCATCCTCGAGCATGTGCATGCCCGAGCCCAGCGTGCGCAAGAAGGTCTTCTCCTCCGCATAGGCCGCCCGAGAGATGAAATCGAAATCACGCGCAACTTCGGGATACGCGGCCTGCATCGCGTCACGTGACACAGGGAAGAGAGTCTCAAACGTCGGGCGCTCAACGCCGAGCAGGCGCATCGACAGGATGACTCGCCGCAGGAGACGCCGCAGGATGTATCCGCGCCCCTCGTTTGATGGTGTCACGCCGTCAGCAATCAGCATCAGACCACTGCGAACGTGATCGGCGATGACCCGCAAACGTACGTCGTCGGCATGGTTGTCACCATAGGTCTTGCCCGCCAGCGTGGCAGCGGCGTCGAGCACCGGCCGCACCTGATCGATCTCGTACATGTTCTCGACACCCTGCTTGATGAACGCGACGCGCTCGAGACCCATGCCGGTGTCGATGTTCTTCTTCGGCAGTTCACCAACGATCGTGAAATCTGTCTTTGATTTCACTTCGGTGATGGCGTATTGCATGAAGACGAGATTCCAAATCTCGACGTAGCGGTCGTCATCGGTCGCCGGACCACCATCGACGCCGTATGCGGCCCCGCGATCGAAGAAGATTTCGCTGCAGGGACCCGCAGGTCCGGGCTGCCCGGTCGACCAATAATTGGTGTCTTTCCCGAGTCGCTGAATACGTTCTTCGGGCAATCCCGCAATGTCACGCCATAACCCGAATGCTTCATCGTCATCTTCATAGACCGTCACCCACAGGTCTTGAGGATCGAATCCCAAGCCCCCAGCACTCTCCGCGCTGGTCAGGAACTCCCACGCGAATCGAATGGCACCCTCTTTGAAGTAATCACCGAAGGAGAAATTGCCGCACATCTGAAAGAAGGTGCCGTGTCGCGGTGTCCGCCCGACTTCTTCAATATCATTGGTGCGAATACACTTCTGCACGCTGGTGGCGCGCGCATACGGAGCCGGCACAAGCCCGGACAGGTATGGCACAAACGGCACCATGCCAGCCACCGTGAACATCAGGCTCGGGTCGTCACTGACGAGTGACGCGGAAGGCACCACCGTGTGTCCGTTCTTCTCGAAAAAATCGAGCCAGCGCTGCCGGATCTCTGCGGTCTGCATCTTCGGTGGGTCCTCTTATTGGTTCGAATGGCAGCAAGCTCGAGATGGCGTGCTACCGATGAGCGGCAATGGAACGATCACTCGCTGAGTGTCAGGGTTTTGCTTCGAGGTTCGCCAGTCGACGCTCGACGTCATCGAGCGCTTCACTGAACTCTTCCTCGACCTCGCGGTATCCCGCGGCAACAGCATCACTGAATTCTCGTGCGCCGCGGCCGACACGATCGAAGAAACGACGACCTTCGGGGGTTTGATTCACAAAGTGCGCTGCGACAAAACCGAGCGCGATACCGGCGATCAGCCATGTCAGTCTGCGCATCGTTGTTCTCCCCTTCGTCGATGATCAGTTCAGTCTACTGGGCGGCAGCGCGCAGTCGGCGTATAACGCAGCGGAGGGAGGTACCGAATGGCACCTCCCTCCGCTGAAGCTGGTTTCGCGTTAGCGAGCCGCGTAGTACTCGACCACGAGCTGTACTTCACAAGTCACGGGGACCTCTGCGCGCTTCGGGCGACGCACCAGGCGTGCCTGCAGCTTGTCAAGCTCAACCTCGAGGTAGCCAGGAACCGGAGGCAGTACCTCAGCGTGACCGCCAGCGGCCGCAACCTGGAACGGCTCCATACCCTCCGAGCGCTCCTTCACGTGGATGAGCTGGCCCGGCTTAACACGGAACGACGGGCGGTCGACGATCTTGCCGTCGACGAGAATGTGGCGGTGCACAACCATCTGGCGAGCTTGCGCGGTGGTACGAGCGAAGCCTGCGCGAAGCACGAGTGCGTCGAGACGCATTTCGAGCAGCTCAACCAGGTTCTCACCGGTCAGGCCATCCTGACGACGTGCTTCCTGGAACGCGATCTGCAGCTGCTTCTCACGAATTCCGTACTGAGCGCGCAGACGCTGCTTCTCGCGCAGACGAACCGCGTAGTCACTGTCACTCTTGCGCTTCGTGCGGCCATGCTGACCGGGGCCATAGGGGCGCTTTTCGAGGTAGCGGGCTGCCTTGGGGGTCAGCGGAATTCCGAGCGCGCGCGACAGGCGGGTCTTGGAACGGGTACGCGACGTAGTCGACACGTGGGTCCTTTCGGGTTTCTGTTGTACTCCGCGCCACACGCGAGTGACACGGAATGTTCTCTCGGCCAGGCTGTGCCCGCATCAACTGGTGATGCACGCGACACAGCGCACCGTTACGGTGAGGGAACGACCAGGTGCAGAAACCCGGCTACAGGGTGACTGCCGTCGATGTGTACGCTCACAGCCGAAGAGCGCACACGACGTTGGCCATCGACTATCGTATCAGCTTTTAACGTCCCCGCGTGATGCGGCGGATCTTCTCGAGTCGCTCTGCGACCGTGCGTTCGTTCCCGTGCTCACTCGGCGTGTAATACACCCGGTCGATCAGCTCATCCGGCAGATGCTGCTGCGTGACCACACCCAGCGGATCGCCGTGCGGGTAGATATACCCCTTGCCGTGACCCAGCCGCTTGGCCCCGGGGTAGTGTCCGTCGCGAAGCGGCTTCGGCACCCGACCAATGTTGCCTGCCCGGACATCAGCAATTGCCGCATCAATCGCGGTGATGACAGCGTTGGATTTGGGCGCGGTCGCAAGATAAATCGTTGCCTCGGCGAGCGGAATACGCGCCTCAGGAAGGCCAATGAGCTGCGTTGCCTCCGCCGCGGCGACGGCAATGGGCAATGCCTGCGGATCCGCCATGCCAATGTCTTCTGCCGCGTGCACCATCAATCGTCGCGCAATGAAGCGCGGATCTTCTCCCGCTTCAATCATGCGCGCCAAATAGTGGATCGCCGCGTCCGGGTCGGAGCCGCGGATGGACTTAATGAAGGCGCTGATGACGTCGTAGTGTTCATCACCGTTACGGTCATACCGCAGGAGCGCGCGGTCAACCGATGCCGCCACGATCTCTGCGGTGACTACTGGGAGGGTCGAAGATGGCGTTTCGAGATCTGCGACTTCGGAGTCTTTCGGGATCGGCGATTCGGGGGTGGCCGCGCTCGCCGCCGCCGCAGCGGCTTCGAGTGCGGTGAGCGCCCGTCTCGCGTCACCAGAAGCAAGGTGCACGAGCGCTTCAGCGGCATCTGAACGCAGTTCTACCGCACCGTTCAGACCATGCGGCGCCGCCACCGCCCGCGCGAGAAGCGCCCGCAGGTCGGCATCCGCCAGAGGTTCGAGGGTCAACAGCAAGGAACGGGAGAGCAGCGGACTGATGACCGAGAATGAAGGATTTTCGGTGGTGGCAGCGATCAGGGTGACCCAACCGTTCTCCACCCCGGGCAGCAGAGCATCCTGCTGCGCCTTGGTGAACCTGTGAATTTCATCGAGAAACAAAACGGTTGCGACGCCGTACAGGTCGCGGTCATTCAGCGCACGCTCCATCACGGTCCGGACGTCTTTGATACCAGCAGTGACCGCTGAAAGCTCAACAAAACGACGCCCACTGGTCTGCGCGACTACTTGCGCGAGAGTGGTTTTACCGGTGCCAGGAGGGCCCCACAGAATCACGGAAACGGCACCCGGAGCTTCGGACGTGGCTGCAGCAAGGACCCGCAACGGCGATCCGGGGCGCAGGAGCTGTGACTGACCAACCACCTCATCAAGCGACCGCGGGCGCATCCGCACCGCCAACGGGGCAGTCTGCCCGGCGGTCAAGCTGGTGTCCATAGTGTCTGATGGTAGCGACAGCTCCTGACACTCCGCGCGCGCTGTGGCATAGTTGGAGAGGCACTGACACGGTCGACACACGATGTCGACATCTCAACTGATGACGGGTGAAACACGGTGAGCGAAGCGACGAACGAACGCCCTTGGGGACGAGTGGACGAGAACCGCACGGTCTTTGTTCGCGAAGGAGACACCGAACGCGAGGTCGGGCAGTTTCCCGACGGCACTCCGGAAGAAGCACTGGCCTACTATGAGCGGAAGTTCGCGGATCTCGCCGGTCAGGTCACGCTCCTCGAAGCGCGCATCGCACGTGGCACCGCAGGCGCGGAGGTTGCAGACACGGTGGCAAAGCTGCAGCAACTGTTGATTGAACCAGCCGCTGTGGGAGACATCGCGTCCTTGCGTGCACGGGTGGATAAGCTCGGCGGCAAAGCCAATGAACTCAGCGAAAAGCAGCAGGCAGAGCGGGAAGCCGCAAAGCAGGAAGCAATCGCACAGCGTGAGGCCATCGCAGTGCGCGCAGAAGAACTCGCGGCTCAGCCCGAGTCACAGATGCGGTGGAAGGAAACCAGCCAGGCCTTCGAACAGCTCTTCAACGAATGGCAGCAGGCACAGCGCACCGGCCCACAGATTCCCAAGTCGCAGGCGGACGCACTCTGGAAGAGGTTCCGTTCGGCCCGACAGAGTTTCGACACGGCGCGACGCGCGCACTTTGCGCAGATGGATGCCACGAACAAGGCTGTCAAGCAGGCAAAAGAACGCATCATTGCCGCCGCAGAAGCTCTGGCACCGCGGGGCGTCGACGCCATTCCGGCATATCGAGCACTGCTCGATGAGTGGAAAGCCGCTGGGCGCGCCAGCCGCAAGCTTGATGATCAACTCTGGGCGCGATTCAAAGCCGCGGGCGACGTACTCTACGCTGCAAAGGCAGTTGAGGTCGCGCAGACCAACGAAGAATACGCAGCCAACCTCGAGGCGAAGCTTGCGCTCCTCACGGAAGCTGAACCCTTGCTCACAGCAACAGATCGCATTGCTGCACGCAAGCAGCTCACCGCACTGCAGCTGCGATGGGATGAAATCGGTCGCATCCCTCGCGAGTCTCTGCGCGAGGTCGAAGGTCGCATGCGCGCCATCGAGGAGCACGTGAAGCACCTTGAAGACGAGCACTGGAGGAAGACGAACCCAGAGACCAAGGCTCGCAGCGAAGGCTTGCGCGGCCAGCTGGAGGCGTCGATCGCGGAGCTTGAGGCAGAGATTGCCAGCACGACGAACGATCGTGCGCGTAGCGAAGCAGAAGCGAAGCTTGCTACGCAGCGCTCGTGGCTCGCGGCACTTGGCGACAACTAGCTCTATCCACAGCTCGAAACTTTCTTACGCCTGGCGCCACGGAGTCCATCAGACTGAGGGGCATGGCAACCGGGAACAACATCACACCTGAAGGTCTCGTTTCGAGCGCGGGTCTTCCCAACCCACCACGCTTTGACCTGTGGCCAGCAGCCCTGCAGTCGAGTGAACGCTTACGGGGAACGCTGGTACCGTGCGGTCCAGGCCTGCGCGGTGTGGGGTGGCCTGACACACCCCGCGTCAGGCTTGCCGCCCTCGCGCCCTGGCTGGAAAAGCGTCGTATCGCGGCGTACTTGACCGCCGCCTGGGTGTGGGGCGCCGCCCGCGACCCCGGCACTCCGTTGCGTCTGACTATGCCCACTGGCTATCGACCGCGACGCAGTCGAGGCCCAGACGTGCACGTGCACGAACTGCGACTCGCGCCCGCAGACGTGCATCAGTTTGGTGCGTTCGCTGTCACCTCACCGCAACGCACAATCATCGACATGCTCTGTGATCCGGCACCACTCCAACTTCGCGAAGTCGTCGCGGTGCGGCTGCTCCTCACCCTCGTTGCAGGTGGTCGCACAGCGATCTTTGCCGATCTTCATGACCGGCATCGACCGCGAAAGCAAGTCGCCCTGGCGCGGCTCACTGACCTTCGGGCAGATCCCCCAGTTCTCCCTGAGAACGCGCTAACCAGCGTTCATGCGGTACGCGTCGTAGACTCCGTCGATCCGCCGCACGGCATTCAGCACATGCTCGAGGTGCATGGTGTTCCCCATTTCGAAAATGAAGCGGCTGATGGCCAATCGTGAGCTGGAAGTCTGCACAGTTGCGGACAAAATATTGACGTGATGCTCAGACAACACCCGAGTGACATCGGAAAGCAACCCTGAACGGTCAAGCGCCTCGACCTGAATGTGCACCAAGAACACACTCTTCGACGTCGGCGCCCACTCCACATCGATCAGGCGGTCACCCTGCCGCTCCAACGCCACGAAGTTGCGGCAGTCGGTGCGATGCACCGAGACGCCCTGTCCCTTGGTGATGAAGCCGCGAATTTCATCTCCGGGAACCGGTGTGCAGCACTTCGCAAGCTTCACGAGTACGTCAGAGGCACCCTTGACCGCCACACCGGAATGAGACACCGCGCGACCGGCCCGCGCCGGTGCCGAAGTCGGGAGCGCTGCGAGATGCGGTTCAGTGGACGCTGCGTCGCGATCCACGAGGGCAGTCACCTTTTCAATGACCGACTGCGCCGACACATGCCCCTCGCCAACCCCGGCGAAGAGCCCGGTGACGTCGACGTACCGCAGCTGCAGAGCAACCTGCTGCAATGCCTCAGAGTTCATGACCTGGTGCAGCGGCATGTTGTGCTTGCGCAGAGCCTTCATGAGCTCGTTCTTGCCCAGCTCAACCGCTTCTTCGCGACGTTCTTTCGTGAACCACTGGCGGATCTTGTTCTGCGCGCGCTTGCTCTTGACGAAACTCAGCCAGTCTTTGTTCGGGCCAGCGTGCGGATCCTTGGAGGTGAACACCTCCACGACATCGCCGTTTTGCAGCTCGGTCTCGAGTGGCACCAGCCTCCCGTTGACGCGGGCGCCCATGGTGCGGTGACCCACTTCAGTGTGCACGGCATAAGCGAAATCAACTGTGGTGCCACCAGCAGGCAAGCCGATAACCCTGCCCTTGGGAGTGAAGACGTAGACTTCCTTGGCGCCGATCTCGAAGCGCAACGCATCAAGAAATTCGCTCGGATCTTCGGTCTCGGCTTGCCAGTCAGAAATGTGCGCCAGCCATGCCATATCGTTCGATCCGGGAGCGGCACCACTCTGCCCCTGCTTGTACTTCCAGTGGGCAGCGACACCGTACTCTGCGCGCTGGTGCATTTCGAAGGTGCGGATCTGTATCTCCACAGCCCGCCCGTCCGGGCCGATCACTGTGGTGTGCAGTGACTGATACAGATTGAACTTTGGGGTCGCGATGTAGTCCTTGAACCTCCCGGGGATGGGGGTCCAGCGTGCGTGCACCGCACCCAGCACTCCGTAGCAGTCACGAATCGAATGCACCAGCACCCGAATGCCAACCAGGTCGTAGATGTCATCGAAGTCACGGCCGCGCACGATCATCTTTTGATAGATCGAGTACAGCTCCTTCGGCCGCCCATTCACCTCACCGCGGATCTTCGCGTCGCGCAGATCCTGTTCAATGGACTGAATCACCACCCCGACAAGCTCTTCCCGCTTCGGGTTGCGTTGCGTGACGAGATTGTCAATTTCGGCGTACAGCTTTGGCTTCAATACGGCAAACGAGAGATCTTCCAGCTCAGTTTTCATTGACTGGATTCCGAGTCGATGCGCCAGCGGAGCGTAGATCTCGAGTGTCTCCTGAGCTTTTCGCTTTGCAGAATCACCCGTCACGAATCCCCAAGTGCGAGCGTTATGCAAGCGGTCTGCCAGCTTGATCACGAGCACGCGAATGTCTTTCGACATCGCCACCACCATCTTGCGGACCGTCTCCGCCTGTGCGGAGTCACCGTACTTAACCTTGTCGAGTTTGGTGACGCCGTCGACCAGCATGGCGATCTCTTCGCCAAACTCCGTGGTGAGCTGATCGAGCGAGTAGTCAGTGTCTTCGACGGTGTCATGCAGCAGCGCCGCGGCAATCACGACCGGAGCGACACCGAGATCTGCAAGGATCTGCGCCACCGCGATGGGATGCGTAATGTAGGGTTCGCCACTCCGACGCTTCTGTCCCCGGTGTGCGCGCTCGGCCACCACATACGCACGTTCGATGACGGAGAGATCCGCTTTGGGCCAGTTTCCACGCACCGTGCGCACCAGCTGCTCCACCGCACCCGGCGCACTGGCTCGACTGAAGATCCGCGGCACAAGCCGTTTGATCGGTGAGGCACCCGAAGGCGTGAGTTCACTGGTCGACATGCCTCACCTCCAGATTCGTGGATGATTGAACGCTACACCAGCGACCGTCCGAACCACGAACCGAGCACAGCATCAGCTCTGTGCGGTCTCCGCCTCAACTGCCCCGGCCGCGGTGCCCTTTGCCCCTGAGCTTTTCATCCCCCGCAACTTCAGCACCCGAGCGTCGTGCTTCTGGAACGCTGGCTCGTGCTGCCGCAGCTGCACGTATGTGGGGGCTGCAATGAAAATCGTCGAGTAGGCGCCCACCAGAATCCCGATAAACAGCGCGAGTGAGATGTCACGCAAAGTTCCCGCGCCGAGCACGAACGCACCGATGAACAGAATCGCAGCCACCGGCAGCAGCGCTACCACCGAGGTATTAATCGAGCGAACAAGGGTCTGGTTTACGGCAAGGTTCACCGTCTCTGCAAATGTGCGACGCTCGGTGAATTCGCCCGGAGCCGTGTTTTCACGGATCTTATCGAAGACCACCACCGTGTCATAGAGCGAGTAGCCAAGAATCGTCAAGAAACCAATCACCGCCGCCGGCGTGATCTCAAAGCCCGAAAGGCCATAGATGCCAGCGGTGATGATGAGATCGTGGAACAGCGCGACCAACGCCGCGAGTGACATCTTCCAAGTGCGGAAGTAGAGCGCCATCACCACGGTCGCAAACAGCAAGAACACAACCAGCGCGATCAGGGCCTGCCGGGTGATGTCTTGGCCCCACAAAGCCCCGATATAGGACGACGTTACCTCGGATTCGTCGACGTCGTACGCCGCAGCGAGCGCTGAGCGCAATTCCCGCGATTCTGCTTCATCCAGCTGTTCAGTCTGCACCCGCACATCGGTCTGTCCCACCAACGAGATACGCGGTGCTGAACCAGGAAGCACCTCGTCGACGGCAGCCGCTGCCCGTTGCTGATCGCGAGCTTCGCCGCCCTCAGTATGGATCTGGAACTGGCTGCCACCGGTGAACTCGATGCCGAACACAAACCCGCCACGCAGGAAAGGACCCACAATCGCAATCACGATCATCACGGCGGCGATGATGTACCAAAGCTTCCGTCGACCGACGAAGTCAATGGATTTTTCGCCGGTGTAGAGCGCGTTGCCAAACTCGGCAAATGAGCGACGAGCCATGCTAGCTGTCCTTTCCAGTCGAGCCGTCTGCAGCCGGCGGCAAGACTCCTGCCTCGGCGGCTTTTCGCTCAGCGATGGTCTGGCGTCGCTGCGCTTCCTTTGCGCTTGCCTGATTCTTCTTCTTTGTGGCGTTTGACGCCACAACAGGAGCGCGGAACTGCGCACGACCGCGATACACCGCACCCAGTTGCTGCGGATCCAGGCCAGAGAAGCGGTGTCCGTTCTTGTAGAAGCGAGTCCTCGCAAGCAGCGTCATCATTGGGTGGGTGAAGAGTGCAACCACGATGATGTCAACGATAGTAATCAGACCGAGCGTGAATGCGAAGCCGCGCACACTGCCAACCGCGAGGATGAACAGAATGGCTGCTGCCAGGAAGTTAATGCCGTCGGACGCGAGGATCGTCCGGAAGGCATGCTTCCAACCGTTCTCGACCGCCTTATCCAGGCTGAAACCGTCACGCAGCGCGTCGCGAATGCGTTCGAAGTAGACGATGAAGGAGTCGGCGGTGATACCCACGGAAACGATAATTCCGGCGACGCCCGCGAGGGAGAGGCGGTACCCCTGTCGCCATGACAACAGTGCGAGGAGCAGGTAGGTGAGCACACCTGCCACGATCAGCGACGCAACTGTCAGCGAACCCAACACGCGATATTGGACGAGGGAGTAGATCACCACCAGGATCAAACCGATCAGGCCTGCGAGCAGGCCCGCCTGCAATTGGTTTGAACCAAGAGTCGCGGAAATATCTTCCTGGCTTTGCACCGTGAACCCAATGGGAAGCGCCCCAAACTTCAGCTGGTCTGCGAGGGCCTGTGCGCTCTCCTGTGTGAAGGAACCACTGATTGACGGGCGTCCATCGAGGATCTGGCCGTTCATTTCGGGCGCCGAGACCACGAGGCCATCGAGCACGAACGCAAACTGATTCAACGGCGGCGTTGCACCGTACATACGAGTGCTGATGTCGCCAAAGGTCTTGGTGCCAGCATCGTTTAGGGTCATCTGCACCACCCATTGACCCGTGGTGGCACCCGTCGAGGTTGTGCCGATCATTGCCTGGGCGTCGCTGATGGTTTCGCCACCCATCTCTACCGGGCCAAGGATGTACTTCGTGATGCCGTACTGGTCGCAGGTAATGAGGGGCCGGTCAGCCGGGGCTTCGCTGAGACCCAGCGCAGCATCCGAGGTGCACGAGAACTGTTCGAATTCCGCGAGCAGCCCTTCGGTGAGCCACGCCATGTCATAGGCAGTATCCGGCAGTGGATCAGGATCGACTGCGCTTGCATCTACTTGTGCAGACTCTGCGGCGGCAGGGTCCGCGCCCTCGACCGCAGTTGTTTCAGCACCCTCGGTTGGCGCTGCGGCCTCACCTTCAGGCGTGGCAGAAGCGGTCGACTGGGCAGCCGCAAGCACCGGTCGGAAGTCAAGTTTTGCTGAAGCCTCGATGCGCTGCAGCGTTGCCTCGTCTGCCTTCCCAGGGATCGAGACGGAGATGTTCTGGCTACCCTGCGTGGTGATTTCCGCTTCGGCCACGCCGGATGCGTCAACACGCTGACGAATAATCGCCACTGCCTGTTCGAGCTGCTCGGCGGAGACAGACTGCCCATCGGTCAGCGTGGGAGCCAGCAGAATCTGTGTACCGCCCTGCAGGTCGAGCGCGAGTTTGGGTGTCCAACTCGCCTCGCCACGCCACACACCAAACGCAATCACGCCTACGAGTGCAACAACAATTACGAGCAGGGCCGTGAGGGAGCGCCGGGCTCGCCTCACTGCGGGTGACTGCGCCACGAATCGTCTACTTTCTCTGATCTCGAGATGGGTGCGGAAGCAACAGACGCTAGCACACCCAAGTAACTACTCGGATTTCGGCTTGTCGCCGTTTCCTTCGGGCGCTGCGTCACGATCTGCCGATCCATCCGATTGCGCATCAGCGATCCGCTCACCGAAGGCAGGGTCGTCGTCGGGAGCAATCGCGCTGTCGGCTTCGTCCTCAACAACGTCAACCGGGGTGACAATCTGACCAATCGCGTTTCGGTGCACCACAAGTGTGGAAGTGCCGCTGCGCACGGTGACTCGGTTTTCCTCGTCGTCGACGTCTTCCACAGTCGCGAAAATGCCGGACTGGAGCATCACCTCAGCCCCGGGCCGGAGATTGTTCTGCAACTCCTGCATCGCCTGTTGACGCTTCTTGCCGTTTCGGAACATGAAGAAAATGAGCACGGCAATGAGCCCAAACATAATGAGCGACATCGGGTCGAGAACCACGGCGATCCTTTCGTGGGGAGATCTGAGCGAGCGCGACCGTTCTCGGACACGCAACCCTACCGACTATAGGGCATCGGGCAGGGGAACTCCCGTGTGCTCCCAGCCGCGCCGTGTGGCCATTCTGCCTCGCGGAGTGCGTGTCAGGAGCCCAGCACGAACTAAGAATGGTTCAACCACCGCTTCGATAGTCTCGGCTTCTTCGCCGACGGATACCGCGAGCGTCGAAAGCCCAACCGGGCCACCCCCAAAGCGTTCCACCACTGCGCGGAGCACCTCGCGGTCGAGCCGGTCAAGACCGAACTGATCCACGTCGTACAACGTGAGTGCCGCATGTACCGTTTCCGGGTTGCCCGGTACGTCGTGCACCAAACTGTAATCTCGCACACGACGCAGCAGCCGGTTTGCGATGCGTGGTGTGCCGCGGGATCTGCTGGCGATCTCCGCAACCCCCGCAGGCGCAATATCAAAACTCAGCAGCGCAGCGGCGCGACGCACCACCGCTGCAAGCTCTTCTTCAGCATAGAACTCGAGGTGTGCGGTGAAGCCGAAACGATCGCGCAAGGGATTCGGCAACAGCCCCGAACGCGTCGTCGCACCGACCAAGGTGAATGGTGCAAGCTCGAGTGGAATCGACGTCGCTCCCGCACCCTTACCCACCATGATGTCGATCTTGAAATCTTCCATCGCGAGATACAGCATCTCCTCGGCACTGCGGGCCATCCGATGGATCTCGTCAATGAACAGCACCTCGCCAGGTGTCAACGCTGAAAGCACTGCGGCAAGATCGCCGGCGTGTTGAATCGCGGGGCCTGAGGTTTGGTGCAACGGCTTCTCAAGCTCAGCCGCAACGATCATCGAGAGTGTGGTCTTGCCGAGCCCAGGAGGGCCAGCAAGCAAGATGTGATCGGGAGTACGCTGTTGCATCTGTGCCGCATCGAGCAGCAGGCGCAATTGCCTGCGCACTTTCGCCTGGCCAACAAACTCATCAAGTGATCCCGGGCGAAGTGCACCTTCGTAACCGAGTTCACTGCGATCGGCCTGTGGCGACAGTTCTCCCGTCATGACGAATCACGTCCCACCCGGCGAGGTGCCTGCAGCAGCGCAAGCGCTGCCCGCAGCAACGCCGAGGAATCCGAGGGGGCGCCCGCGTCAAGTGCATCGCTCACCGCGCGCTCCGCCTGCGCAGCCGAGTAGCCGAGCCCAATCAACCCCTGCTCAACATCGGTAACTGCTGTGGAACGTGCTGGCGCGGCGACCGCAGCGGCACTCTCGGGATCTTCGCCGGAACTTCCGAAGCGTTCGGGAGTGACCTTCCCAGCCAACTGCACGGCGATAAGCTTCGCAGTTTTCGGCCCAATGCCGGATACCTTGCGGAACGGCCGCTCGTCTTCGCTCTGCACCGCGTGAGCGATCTCTGCTGGCCCCATGTGACCGAGGACGCCGAGCGCGCTGCGCGGCCCGACGCCTGAAACGGCCAGCAAATGACCAAACACTTCGAGCTCGTCTGGTGTGCGAAAACCGAACAGGGTGAGCGAGTCTTCGCGCACAATCAGCGAGGTGTGTAGCGTGCATTCTGCACCGTTCTGCGGCACAGAGAGACTGCTGGGCACCTCCACACGGAAGCCCACACCGCTGACATCGAGCACGACCCACCCGATGCCAGCGGCGAGAACCTCACCGCGAATCGATGCGATCACGCGGTCATCCGGCAGCAGCCACTTCGCGAGCAGATTCCGCAGCACGAACGGCACGGTTCACTGCGCTCACGATGGCTTTCAGTGTTGCCCGCGTCGTGTCCGGATCGATGCCGACGCCCCACAGCCGCTGCCCATCAACCTCAAGGTCAACATACGCTGCCGCCACCGCATCCCCGCCAGCACCCATCGCGTGCTCGACGTAGTCAAACAGTGTGACTACGTGCCCGGCGTCGTTCAGGCCGTTAATGAACGCGTCAACGGGCCCATTTCCGCGAGTGGTGAACTGCTGCTGCTCGTCTCCAACACGGAAATCGACGGTCAACTCTGTGACCCCGTCACCGGCGCTTGTCGATGCGGTGCGGAACAGCTCATAACGACCCCAGCGCTCGAAAGAGTCATCGCCAGTCACCGGCAGGTACTCATCCTGGAAGATGCGCCAGATATCCTCGCTGGACACCTCGCCACCCTCACTATCGGTGAGCCCTTGTACGACCGCGCTAAATTCGATCTGCAGTCGCCGCGGCAGGTCAAGCGCATGGTCCGTCTTCAGCAGGTACGCCACTCCCCCCTTTCCAGACTGAGAGTTGACGCGGATGACCGCTTCGTATGAGCGACCGAGGTCTTTCGGATCCACCGGCAAGTACGGGACTGCCCACTCCAGATCGTCAACGGGGACGCCAGCGGCTTCCGCGTCGGCAGCCATCCGTTCGAACCCTTTCTTGATCGCATCCTGGTGCGATCCAGAAAACGCGGTATAGACCAGGTCTCCAGCCCAGGGGCTGCGCTCATGCACACGCAGCTGGTTGCAGTACTCAGCGGTACGACGGACTTCATCCAAACGCGAGAAATCAATCTGTGGATCAATGCCCTGCGTGAAGAGGTTGATTCCGAGCGCGACCAAATCAACGTTGCCGGTGCGCTCACCGTTGCCAAACAGGCACCCCTCGATGCGATCCGCGCCCGCCATGTAGCCGAGTTCGGCGGCGGCAATCGCGGTTCCCCGGTCGTTGTGCGGGTGCAAGGACAGGATGACGTTTTCGCGCTGCGCGAGGTGACGGCTCATCCACTCGATTGAGTCGGCGTACACGTTCGGCGTCGCCATTTCAACGGTCGCCGGCAAATTGATAATGACCTTCCGGTCCGGAGTCGGTTGAAACACCTCAATGACGGCATTACAGACCTCGAGCGCGTACTCCAGCTCGGTTCCGGTGTAGGACTCAGGTGAATACTCATAGAAGATCTCGGTATCGGGGCAAATGGCCTCGCTCGCCAAGCACAGGCGCGCACCTTCCAGAGCCAACTGCTTAATACCCTCGCGATCTTCGCGGAACACCACCTCACGCTGCAGAATGCTCGTGGAGTTGTACAGGTGCACGATCGCACGCTTCGCGCCAATCAGCGACTCGTACGTGCGGGTGATCAGATGCTCGCGCGCCTGCGTCAAGACCTGAATCGTCACGTCTTCCGGGATCGCGTCGTCCTCAATGAGTTGACGCACGAAATCGAAGTCGGTCTGACTTGCGCTCGGGAAACCCACCTCGATTTCCTTGTAGCCCATCTTCACGAGCAGATCAAACATGATCCGCTTGCGCTCAGGGCTCATCGGATCAATCAGTGCCTGGTTACCGTCCCGCAGGTCGACGGCGCACCAACGCGGCGCCTCGGTGATGCGGCGTGAGGGCCAGGCGCGATCGGGCAGATCCACCGGGATGATCTCGTGGTACGGACGGTACTTGTGAATTGGCATCGCCGATGCCTGCTGCATGTTCTTCATGGGATCGTCTTCTCTCGCTTGAGGTTCTGCTCAGCCAACGCAAACACCGCGACGAGGGAGGCCTGAAAACTAGGACTCGTCGCGGCGGCTAAGGAGAAGCGAACCGAACAGCACGTCACCAGCATATCACTCGGCGTCACCTACGCTGGAGATATGGCTCGACTTTGGACCTCGCTCACCGTGCTGCTCCTAGCGGCCACCGCATTGCTCATCGCACCCAGCGCGGCGCACGCCGATGTGGACGACTTCGAGTACGCGGCATGGCAGGTGCACTACGAAGTGTCGGTTGATGACACAGGACGAGCGGTTGCGCAGGTCACTGAGCAACTCGACGCAGTGTTCCCAGAGTTCGACCAGAACCGCGGCATCGTGCGCGCGCTCCCGCTGTCATACGAGAAGGCAGATGCTGCCCCGCAAGACATCACTGTCACTGACGGTAACGGTCAACCGGTCCCATTCAGTGTTGAAGACGATGACAGCTTTCGCATCATTCTCGTCGGGGACGACCAATTCGTGCGTGGACCGCAGCGGTATGTCATCAGTTACACCCTGCACGACGTGATTCTGGCAACCGATGACCGTGACGAGTTCTACTGGGACATCGTGCCCATCGAACGCGCTCAGCCCATTGCGGCTTTCTCTGCGCGAGTGGATCTTTCTCCGGAGCTAGCCCAGCAGTTCACTGGCGCAACCGTGTGTTTCACCGGTGATGCCTACGCCACAGATCGCTGCGAGATTACCGAAGTCTCGCAGGCGACGGTAGGACGCAGCTTTGAGGTTTCCCCCTTTACGCTCGCTCCGGGTGCTGGTGTGACGATTGGCATTGCGCTCGAATCGGGGAGCGTCGTGCAGCCACCAGTGCGCCTTCCCAACACCCTGCTCGATATCGGTCCGATGATCGCGGCAGGGCTTGGCTTAGTATCCGCAATCATCGGCGGTGTGCTGCTCGGAAGGGAACGCAGCAGGCGCAAGCAGCACCGCGGCGTGATCGTGGCGCAGTACGAGGTGCCTGCGGAAGTGCCGCCGTTGCTCGCTGCTCCCTTGATTGGCGTGAAGAAGCAAACCGCAGCTGCCCAGATCGTTCACCTCGCGGTGCAGGGTGCGATCCGCATCGAAGACGGCCAGGAAGCTACCGGTCTGTTCGGTACCGGCTCACCGCAACCCGTGCTTCGCCTCCTCGACGCATCGCTTGCAGGCCCTGTGCTTGGACGCCGCACACTCACTGCGCTCGGCCTCACTGGGGAAGCTGGCTCTGCGGTCACCATTCCCAAAAAAGACGCCACGTTCGGGAAACGTGTACAGGACCTGGTGGCCGCCGGCACCGCGGAAGCGGTCACTCTCGGTTACCTCAGCCATGAGCGATCCCGGGCCAGCGTGATTGCCGGCGCAGTCGCTATCGCACTCGGAGTGATTGGGGTGGCACTCACCTTCGCGGGTCTGGCTCGTGAGAATGCGCTGACCTTCCTCATTAGCGTGCCACTCGGCATTACCGCAGTGGTGTTTGGCGCCAGGTCAACCCTGAAACATCACCTGCACACGCCTCGCGGCGCCGAAGCGCGCGAGCATCTCGAGGGAGTGCGAGAATTCATCCGGGTTGCCGAAGCGGATCGCTTACGTCTCTTACAGGGAGCGACCACGGCCGAACGGCAGTCTGACGGATCAGTCGACACGGTGGTGCTGTACGAGAAGCTGCTGCCCTACGCGATCTTGTTCGGGCTTGAGAAAGAATGGGCGCGCACACTCGAGACTGTGTACCATCAACGCGGCGTGAGTAATCCGCTGTGGTACCCCGCGCTCGGAATCACGGGCCTCTCACATCTGGATCGTTCAATCTCAAGCATCAGCCAGTCGTTCACCACTTCAGTGAGCTACACCTCGAGCAGTTCCGGTGGCACCGGAGGTGGCGGATTCTCAGGCGGCGGGGGCGGCGGGGGCTTCAGCGGCGGACGCTAAAGCTACGCGGGCGCACAGCTCCCGCTAGAAACCCAATCTGCCTAGTGCCTTCGGGTCACGCTGCCACTCTTTCGCAACCTTGACCCGCAACGACAGGTAGACTCTGCGGCCCAACAAGGCTTCAATTTCGCGACGAGCGCGTTCACCCACGTCGCGCAGGCGCGATCCGCCTTTGCCGATCACAATGCCCTTCTGACTGTCTCGCTCAACATACAAGCTGGCGTAGAGCTCCAGCAAACCGTCTTCGCGTTCCTCGCGGTCATCCACGGTGGCAGCGAGCGAGTGCGGCAACTCATCGCGAACGCCGTCAAGCGCAGCCTCACGAATGAGTTCCGCGATGCGATCATCCTCATGCTCATCGGTGGTGGTGTCGGCCTCGTAGAGAGCTGGCGATTCGGGCATCAAACCCAGTAGCACCTCAGTGAGGACATCGAGTTGTTCAGCGGTGACCGCAGAAATGGGTACCACCGCGTCCCACTCACGCAGCTCCCCCAGTCGGGTGAGCTGGTCAATGATCTCGCTTTGGGAGGCACGATCAACCTTGGTCAGGATTGCCACCTTCTTAGCGCGCGGGAAATCATCGAGGCGTTCATTGATGAAGCGATCACCGGGCCCCAACTTCTCATTCGCTGGCACACACAAACCGATCACATCTACGTCGCCGAGCGTCGCCTCGACCAGCGCATTGAGCCGCTCACCCAACAAAGTACGTGGGCGGTGAATGCCCGGTGTATCCACGATGATGAGCTGCCCATCGGGGCGATGCACAATCCCGCGAATCGCCCGTCGCGTGGTCTGGGGCTTCGGACTCGTAATGGCGATCTTCTCACCGACGAGGGCGTTCGTCAGCGTCGACTTGCCAACATTCGGGCGGCCGACAAACGACACAAATCCGGCGCGGTGTGCAGCTTCCATCGTTCACTCATTCTTTCTCGGGCGCATCGACCCACGCAGGGATTTCGCCAGTGTCTGTACCAACCCAACGCGCCGCAACTAGCACCAGACGCTGTCGCCTGCGCTCGGTCTTGGTGGCGGTAAGTTCAATCCCAGCGACAACCACGCTGTCCCCCGTTTCAGCCAGTTTGCCGAGGTGCTTCGCAACCAGCCCGCCAACGGTGTCGACCTCGTCATCTTCGAGTTCGATTCCAAAGATTTCTCCCAGTCGATCAACCGGCAGTCGTGCGCTGATCCGGAACGATCCGTCATCCAACAGGGTGGCTTCTGGCTCGTCTCGGTCGTGCTCGTCGCTGATATCACCGAGCAGCTCTTCAATGAGATCTTCAAGGGTGACCAGACCGGAAATGCCCCCGTACTCATCGACGATCAATGCGAGGTGATTCGCCTCACGCTGCATCTGCCGCAGCAGCTCATCGGCGCGCTGCAATTCAGGCACAAACATTGCCGGTTTCATGATGCGAGTGACAGCCGCGGTCTCAGCCTCTTCGGGGCGGCGCAACGCGAAACCGCTTGCGTCCCGCAAGTAGACGACCCCCTCAACATCATCCGCGTCACCGGCAGCCACAACGGGCACACGAGAATGCCGGGAAGCCAGCATCACTTCAAGTGCCTCGCGCACGGACTGCTCAGCGTCAACTGTCACCATGTCAATACGCGGCAGCATCACCTCACGCACGAGCGTCGTGCCGAGCTCCATCACGGAGTGGATGTAATCGCGGTCGTCTTCTTCAATGAGATCTTGTTCCGTGGCTTGATCCACCATCGAGAGCAACTGCTGCTCGTCGCGAATGCGCACTCCGCCTGCGGCACGTCCGGGAGTGACTCGATCCCCAAAGCGCATCAGCGCGCCAGCGATCGGCCCCAAAGACAGCCGCACAAACCTCATAAAACGCGCCGAGAAACGAATCACCGCTTCCGGGTGATGCGTGCCAACAGTGCGCGGACTGGAGCCCACCAGCACAAAGGTGCTCGCGGTCACGAGCAGCGCTGAAATCAGCAGGGCCAGCCAGAGCTGCGAAATCGTGGTCGCGAGCACCAGAGTAATCAGGACCGCCGAGAGCGCCTCAGCAGCAACCCTGCCAAAGCTGATGGCGTTGACGTGTGCGGCCTCGTCTTCGGCAATCGCGCGAAGTGCTGCACCGACGCGCGGTGAGCTGTCATCGGCAAGCGTCAGGAGCTCGGCACGAGAACGCACCCCGAGCGCTGCATCACTGGCAGCCAGCAAGCCTCCGATGAGGAGCAGGAGGACTGCGCCACCGATGAAGAGTGCGATGAGTGCACCGCTCATTGGCGACGCTCGCGAGCCGCAAAGCTCAGTAGCAGGTCACGCTGCAGTCCAAACATTTCGGCTTCTTCGGCGGGTGTGGCGTGATCAAATCCGAGCAGGTGCAACATGCCGTGAGTGAGTAAGACCTGCAATTCTTGTGCGGTGCTATGGCCGGCGGCTTCCGCCTGCACCTGCGCCACCTGCGGGCAAATTACGATGTCGCCCAGCAATCCGGCGGGAGTCGGAGCGTCGGCACGCCCCGGGCGTAGCTCGTCCATGGGAAAACTGAGCACATCGGTCGGGCCAGGCTCATCCATCCACTGCACATGGAGCTGCTCAATTGCGGCTTCATCAACGAGCACCACCCCAACCTCCGTCTGCGGGTGCACGTGCATGGACTCGAGCACAAAACCGGCAAGGCGCTGCAGCACTTCTTCGTCAGCCTCGACGCCGGACTCGTTATTGATCTCTACGCTCACGACGTTCCTTCCTCGTGCCGACGCCGCTCTTCGTAGGCGGTGTAGGCATCCACAATTCGGCCCACTAGGCTGTGGCGCACAATGTCATCAGCGCTGAGCTCAGCGAAATGTATGTCCTCCACGCCGCGCAAAATGCGGCTGACAACGCGCAAACCGCTCGCCGCGATGGGCAGATCCACTTGGGTAATGTCGCCGGTGACGACCATCTTCGAGCCGTAACCGAGTCGGGTCAAAAACATCTTCATCTGCTCGGGAGTCGTGTTCTGCGCCTCATCGAGAATCACAAACGACTCATTCAGGGTGCGGCCGCGCATGTAGGCGAGCGGCGCGACCTCGATGGTTCCGCTCGCGAGCAGCTTGGGCACCGCTTCCGCCTCCATCATGCTGCCGATCGCGTCAAACAGGGGCCGCAGGTAGGGGTCGATCTTCTCTTCGAGCGTGCCGGGCAGATACCCCAGTCGCTCCCCTGCTTCAACGGCCGGGCGTGTCAAGATGATTTTTGCGACCTCACGGCGCTGCAGGGCTTGCACCGCTTTGGCCATAGCGAGATAGGTCTTTCCCGTGCCGGCCGGACCAATGCCGAAGACCACCGTGTGACTATCGATGGCGTTCACGTATTCACGCTGCCCCTGCGTCTGCGGACGAACCGCATGGCCACGCACCGACAGAATGGGCTCACTGAGCACCTGTGCAGCGGTAGGCCCGGCACCACGCTGCACCATGCGGGTAACCTCACGAACATCGTGGCGCGAGACGGCTCCCGCACGCCGTGCAACCTCGAGCACTTCGGCCACTACTTGCTCCGCAGCCTGCACCTCTGCTGCTGGGCCAATCAGCGTCAGCACGTGGTCACGCGCGTGGAACTCTACCTGCGGATGCTGCCGTTCCAGATCGGCAAGGAGCTGATCTCGATGGCCGAGAAATGATGCCAGATCAACACCGGTGAGCAGAACCGTGCGCTGCAGCAGTGGATCACCCGCAGCCGAATGCGAGGGCGTAGTTTCATCGTGTGCTGCGGGTTCAGGAACCAACGATCGCGCTCTCCTTCAGGCCACCCGCTAACACATGGGCGTGCACGTGAAATACTGTCTGGCCTGCGTTCGCGCCAGTATTAAACACCAGTCGGAAATCACCGTCGGCGTGTTCGTCAGCAATCTGCTGAGCAACACTCACGAGCTCGGCCAGAAGACCCGGATCTGCAGCGGCAAGCGCCACAACATCTGTGTAGTCGGTTGACTTTGGCACGACGAGCACATGCACAGGCGCCTGCGGCGCAATGTCACGGAACGCAATCACCCGCTCGGTCTCGACGAGCTTGTCTACGGGAATCTCACCCGCGATGATCTTGCCGAAGACGGTTTGTTCTGCCATGGTTCTAGCCTAGCCCGCTTCGCTTACCAACGCTGGAGTGCCTGGTTAAGAAGCACCAGCGCCGCTGGGCCAGCCGAAGAGGTGCGCAGCACTGTGTCCCCCAGTTGCAGCACCTCTGCCCCTGCGGACGCCAGCGCGGTGAGCTCGGCGTCGCTCATCCCGCCCTCCGGGCCAATCACCACCACGCACTCTCCCTGCGGCGATTGCAGCTCACGGCACCACTGACTGAGTTTCCGTTCTCCCCGTGGGTGCAGCACCAGCATGTGTGTCGCGGGCTGGGACGCCCACGCAGTGAGTTGGGCGAGTGCCACCGGGTCCTCCACCACGGGAATCCGAGCGCGCAGGGATTGCTTCGCCGCTTCTCTGGCCACTCGCTGCCACTTCGTTACTCCACGCGCTGCTTTCGTGTCATCCCAGCGTGACACCGAGCGCTGCGCTTGCCAGGGCACAATCCGATCCACGCCGAACTCGGTGGCCTGCTCAACCGCGCGTTCATCGCGGTCGCCCTTCGCAAGTGCCTGCACCAGTACCAACTGCACCGCGGCATCTGCGCGCGCATGCCGCACCTGCGTGACGCGAATGTCACACGAGTCGCGATCCACCCGAATGACCTGACCGTCAGCGACCGAACCTGCCCCATCGCCGATGGAAATCTCCTCACCCACGCGGAGGCGACTCACGCGGACCGCGTGTCGGCCTTCATCACCGATGAGCCCGATCACACTGCCGAGCTGAAAATCCTGTGGACTGAGATCCTCGCGGTAATACAGATGGGCCATCTGCGACTAGCCCTGCCGGAAGAAGCGGTCCCGGATCTTCCCGAAAAAGCCCTGCTGGAACTCGCCCAATGTCGGCGGCTCGTCTTTCCGCAGGGCAGCCAACTGTCGCACCAGCTCTCGTTCCCGCCCGGAGAGCTTCGTTGGTGTGACCACCTGCACCGCAATGCGCAAATCTCCCCGCGTTGTGGATCGCAGTGCCTGGATCCCCCGCCCACGCACGGTGATCACGTCACCCGACTGCACGCCAGCCGGGACTTCAATCTCCACGTCTCCGTCAAGCGCGGCAACGGTGGTTTCCGCGCCTAAAATCGCATCGGTCATGCTGACCTGCGCCGTCGCCAGGAGATCGTTGCCTTCTCTGCTGAAGACGTCATGATGCATGACACGGAATTCAATGAAGAGGTCACCGTTGGGTCCGCCCGCGGGCCCAACCTCGCCGCCGCCGCGCATCTGCAGACGGGTGCCGGTATCGATCCCGGAGGGGATGTCAATCTGCATCGTGCGGCGTTCGCGCACTCTCCCCTTGCCGCCGCACTCGACGCAGGGGTGCGGAATGACCGTGCCGTACCCGGAGCAACTGCCACAGGGGTGCATCGTGACCACATTGCCAAACAGCGAACGCACCTGCCGCTGCACCTGGCCAACACCGCCACACACGTCACACGTGGCCGGAGACGTGCCGGGCTGACAGCAGCTTCCGGAGCAGGTGCCACACAATACCGCAGTGTTGATCGTGATCTCGCGTTGAACGCCGAAGATGACTTCTGCCAACTCGACGTCGACACGGATCATCGCATCATCGCCTCGCTCGGCGCGCGAGCGCGGACCGCGTTGCCCACCGCCAAAACCACCACCGAAGAAGGTCTCGAAGATATCCCCGAAGCCTCCCATCTGGCCCTGGTCTCCACCCATGTCATAGCGCTGACGTTCGTTCGGGTCGCTCAGCACGTCATAGGCGTGCGTGACCGATTTGAAGCGCTCTGCAGCATCTTCACTGGGGTTCACATCAGGGTGCAGCTCGCGCGCAAGCCGACGATACGCCTTCTTAATCTCATCGGCGGTCGCCTCGCGTGAGACGCCGAGAGTTTCATAGTGGTCCGCCACGGTGTGCAGCCTCTCCTTGTAATACGTTTGGGAAATTTGCGGTGCTCGTGACCGGTGTCACGTCCGCCGCATCAGGTTTCGTCGAGCAGTCGGCTGAGGTAGCGCGCAACCGCACGCACGGTCGCGATATTTGATGCATAGTCCATGCGTGTTGATCCCAACACACCGAGGGTGGATCTGGTGTCCCCATCAACCTCATAGCTGGAAGCGATGACTGAGGCACCCTCGAGACCGTATGGTTCGTTTTCGCGACCGATTGAAGCAGCGACCGGGCGGTCATCGTGCGCCAGTTCACCGAACAACCGCAACAAAGTCACCTGTTCCTCGATGGCCTCAAGCACGGCGGAGAGATTACCGGTGAACTCGCCGGGACGCGAGAGATTTGCCGTTCCCGAGATCGTGATGCGCTCGCTGCGATTTGCCTGCAACTGACTCAGCACCACATCGAGCACGCGTCGCACCAGTTCTGCTTCACCAGCTTGCGCCCATTCATCCAGCGTCTCGAGGAGCTGGTGGGCAGCAGTCACCGCTGACTCCAGGTCTTGGCCGACGATGGCACCGGCCAAGCGGTCACGTAAACCGTGCACCCATGTGTCCGTGACCTGGGCAGCGGGCAAACTGGCCACCTGCTGCTCCACCACACCGGTGCCAAGAATGATCACGCACAGCACACGATTCTCGCCGACCGCGACGAGATCGATGTGCCGCACTTGCGTGCGGCGCAGCGAGGGATACTGGACCACCGCAACCTGATTCGTCAGCTGAGCCAGGAGTCGAACAGTGCGCCCGAGTGCGTCATCGAGATCGCTTGCTTCTCCTAAGAATCGTTCAATGGCGGATCGCTGTGCGGCCGACAAGGGGCGGAGCTTGCTGAGCGTATCGACGTACAGTCGGTACCCCTTATCGGTGGGGATGCGTCCTGAAGAGGTGTGGGGGGCAACAATCAGCTCTTCGTCTTCGAGCATTGCCATGTCGTTCCGAATCGTCGCCGCAGACACTCCGAAGCGATGCCGCTCCACGATGGCCTTCGACCCGACCGGCTCATTCGAAGCCACGAAATCGCTGACAATTGCGTGGAGTACCGCAAGACTCCTGTCAGAAACCATGCCGCCCTCCCGCTTGGCACTCCCTACAGATGAGTGCCAAGTCTACCCGAGGAGGCTGTGTACAACGGTGTCTGCCAACAGCCTGCCTCGCAGCGTCGGAATGACACGCCCACCCAGCGCGGCGGGCCCCTCCACCAGGCCATTTGCGATGAGTTCCGCAACGACACGGCGTTCCTGCGGAAGCAACACCTCAGTAGGAAGACCGCTGGCAATCCGAGTCTCGAGTAAGACTCGCTCGTGCCGACGCGCTTCGGGATCGAGCACCTCTCGCGCCTGCGCTGGGGAGACTCCCGCAGCGATGCGCTCAGCATAGGCGCGCGGATGCTTCACGTTCCACCAACGCGTTCCACCGACATGGCTGTGCGCGCCCGGGCCAGCTCCCCACCAGTCGGCTCCTTGCCAGTAGGCAAGATTATGGCGCGAACGCGTGTCTTCAGCCTTCGCCCAGTTACTGATCTCGTACCACTGAAACCCAGCGGCAGCGAACTTGGCGTCCGCCAGTTCATACATATCGGCGTGCAAGTCATCGTCTGGCGCGGCGACCTCACCGCGTCGAATCTGCGCTGCGAGCTTTGTGCCCGACTCAACAATGAGCGCATACGCAGAGATATGGTCGGGCGCGCACCCCAGAGCGGCATTGACTGAATTTTCCCAGTCGGCAATGGTCTCACCCGGGGTGCCATAGATCAGATCAAGGCTCACCTGCAAACCAGCGTCCCGGGCCCAGGCAACAACCTGGGGAACCCGCGCCGGGTCATGTGTGCGGTCGAGCGTGGCGAGCACCTGTGGCACTGCAGACTGCATGCCGAAGCTCACCCGAGTAAAGCCGCCGTCGGCCAACTGTCTCAGGTAGGTGGCATCAACCGAGTCCGGGTTCGCCTCGGTGGTAATCTCGGCGTCGTCGCGCAGACCCCACGCCTGGCGCACAGCGTCCAGCATGGACACCAGATCGGAAGCTGGCAAGAGCGTGGGGGTGCCGCCACCGAAGAAGACCGTCGCAGCCTCCCGTTCTGGCACTCCAGCCGCACGCAGCACGCTGGCGCCAAACCTCAACTCTTGCGTAACCTGAGCGGCGTAGTCGCTCTGGTTCGCGCCGGGCAATTCGGCTGCCGTATAGGTGTTGAAGTCACAGTAACCACAGCGCACTCGGCAATACGGAACGTGTATGTAGACGCCGAAGTCTCGCGACGCGGCTCCGTCGCGGACGCTCGCAGGTAAGCTGCCGTCTGCCGGCGCTGGCCCACCGGTGGGTGCTTGGGCCGCCACCGATCAGCTGCCGTGACCCAGCGACTCAGAGCTTGCCGCGTCAGTGTCCCCCGACTCAGCCCTGGCATCCGGAGGCGTCTCAATAGCTTCTTCGGCAACGGACTGACCCCCCGGCGCGAGTGCGGCGAGCTGATCTTTTGCCTGTTTCACTACGTAGCGGATCGCTGCGCGTCCCTTGAGCCCCAGAAAGCCCGCACTCGGTGCCCACAGGAATCCCCGTACGGTTGCCCACACCGAATCATCTTCACGGTGCTCAACAGCGAAAGCTTCTTCGCCGATTACGCCGTCGCCGTCCGCACTGCCAATCGCGTAGCCCACCCGCGCGGCCTCGTCGATGGTGTACACCACACGAACTTGGCGGGATGTCACATCGTCCGGCCAGACGAAGCGCGCGACGGTACCAGCGGTGAGATAGGGCTCGCCATCCGGCCCGAACTGCACTTCGGGTGCGGTCGCGGGTTCAGGGACTCCTGCGGGAGTGAAGGTCACCCCCGCATACTGACCCCCGTCTCCTGGCACAACATCGGTCACGCGGATGCCGACACCGCGTGGCGCGCCCCAGGTCATGAGCAGGCTTGACGCGGTGAGAAACCGCTCCGCCCCACTCCCGAGGCGCAGCTCATCAAAGTACGGCGTGGCACCCTCGGGCGGGAAGCGCAGCAAGTCGGGATTGGCGGATGCGCCCACCGCCGCGTAGAGCACCTCATGCTCAACGTGGGTGGAGCGCCGCGTCACTTTTTCTGCTCCTTGCCTTCCACGTCGCCCGACAGCGCGGCAATAAAAGCCTCCTGCGGAACCTCGACACGGCCGACCATCTTCATGCGCTTCTTGCCTTCCTTCTGCTTTTCAAGCAGCTTACGCTTGCGGCTAATGTCGCCGCCATAGCATTTGGCCAGCACATCCTTACGAATCGCGCGAATCGTCTCACGCGCGATCACCCGGGCTCCAATCGCGGCCTGAATGGGCACCTCGAACTGCTGCCTGGGGATGAGCTTGCGCAGCCGCTCGGTCATCATCGTGCCGTAGTGATAGGCGCTGTCGCGATGCACGATCGCACTGAAGGCATCAACCTTGTCACCCTGCAGCAGAATATCGACCTTCACAAGGTCGGCTTCTTGCTCGCCCATCGGCTCATAGTCCAGGCTGGCATAGCCTTGGGTGCGGCTCTTCAGGTGATCAAAGAAATCGAACACAATCTCGCCCAGTGGCATGGCGTAGCGCAGCTCAACACGCTCACCCAGGTACTCCATGCCAAGCAGACTGCCGCGCCTGCTCTGACAGAGTTCCATGATGGTGCCGACATAGTCTTTCGGAGCGAGAATCGCGACCCGCACCATGGGCTCGCGGACACTCATGATCTTGCCATCCGGGTATTCCGACGGGTTCGTGACGGTAATCTCCTCGCCGTCTTCGCGTGTGACCTGATACACCACACTGGGCGCCGTGGCGATCAGATCGAGATCAAACTCACGCCGGAGGCGCTCTGAAATGATCTCGAGGTGCAACAGCCCCAGGAAACCGCACCGGAAGCCGAATCCCAGCGCCACCGAGGTTTCGGGTTCGTACTGCAGCGCCGCATCAGACAATTTCAGCTTGTCGAGCGCCTCGCGAAGCACCGGATAATCGCTGCCGTCGATGGGGTAGAGCCCCGAGAACACCATGGGCTTCGGGTCGGTGTATCCGGGCAGCGGATCACTGGCGGGCTGCAACTTGCCCGTCACCGTGTCACCGACCTTCGACTGCCGCACGTCTTTCACTCCGGTGATGAGATACCCCACCTCACCCACCGACAGGCCCTTCGTGGGAGTCGGCTCCGGAGCGGACACACCGATTTCGAGCGCTTCGTGTTCAGCGCCCGTCGACAACATCTTGATCTTCTCGCGCGGCGTCAGTCGACCGTCCACCATCCGCACGTAGGTCACCACACCACGATACGGGTCATAGACCGAGTCAAAGATCATCGCACGCGCTGGTGCGGCCGCATCGCCCACAGGTGCGGGGATCCGCTCGACCACCCGGTCAAGCAGCTCCTCCACTCCCATGCCTGTTTTCCCAGAGACCTTCAGAATGTCTTCCGGATCGCCACCAATCAGATCGGCAATTTCGCGGGCGACTCGCTCAGGATCGGCGGCGGGCAGGTCGATCTTGTTGAGCACCGGAATGATCTCAAGATCGTTTTCCATCGCGAGATACAGGTTCGCAAGGGTCTGCGCTTCGATCCCCTGCGCCGCATCAACGAGCAGGATGGCCCCTTCGCATGCAGCCAAGGATCGCGACACCTCATAGCTGAAGTCGACGTGACCCGGTGTGTCGATCATGTTGAGCGCGTAGGAGCGCCCATCAACGTCCCACGGCATGCGCACTGCCTGCGACTTAATGGTGATACCGCGCTCGCGCTCGATGTCCATACGATCGAGATACTGCGCGCGCATCTCACGGTCGGGCACGGTGCCCGTGATTTGCAACATGCGATCGGCAAGGGTTGATTTGCCGTGATCGATGTGGGCAATGATGCAAAAATTGCGGATCTGCGCCGGGTCAGTGGCTGCCGGAACTGGAGGGTGAACGCTGCGTGGAGACATTGCCTTCTATTCTCGCATGACACAACAGAAAACCCCGCCGGAGCGGGGTTCTCGTTGCTGGTCTGAGTTCAGCTAGAGCGCTGCGACCTTCACTGCAAGCTTTGACTTGCGGTTAGCGGCCTGGTTCTTGTGAATGACACCCTTGGAGACTGCCTTGTCAAGCTTGCGGGCAGCAAGAGCGTACTTCTGCTCAGCAACCGCCTTGTCGCCTGCAGCGATCGCCTGGCGGGTCTGACGCACAAGCGTGCGCAGCTCACTCTTGTATGCGCGGTTACGCTCGGTCGCCTTCTGGTTAGTCTTGATCCGCTTGATCTGCGACTTAATGTTTGCCACGTGGGTAGTTTCCTTTGTGTAAAGCCTGGGTTTTGAAGTTTCGCACGGTGAGAGAGGGCACCGTACGAAGGGTGTGGATCACTCCACACGCAAGCCAATGATCAAGCCTAGCAGATCACACGGCTCCGCGGCGCCCGAGCACGAGCGGCTCGTCACGCCAAGGTTCCACGGAGGCGCGCCCCTCGGCACTCAAACGCACCGGACGGAGCGTGACTCCGTCGACGATGACCACGGTCGTGATCGCGCGGGCCACCACTGTGCGTTCAAGCTGCGTGGTGTCAACAAGTTCATAGTGCACCTCGAGGCTTGAGCCGCCGAGCTTACCGATCCACAGCTCTACCAACACAGGCTGGCTGCCGTACTCGAGCACACGCAAGAATTCAATCTGCTGACTTGCAACCAGCATCTTCGGTCCAGTCGGATCGTCACCCCGGAAGTGACGTTCCATCCCAGTCTGCTCGCGTGCAGTGCCCAGCCAGAACACGCGCACGCGGGACTCTTCGAGGTAGCGCGCGTAGGCCACATTGTTGATGTGGCCGTACGCGTCCTGGTCGCCCCAGCGCAGTTCAATATCGAGATGCACCCGTGCCATGAGCCTGGCTCAGTCGCGCGTGAGCTTGCGGTACGTTACCCGCGAGGGTTTCGCAGCCTCCGGGCCGAGTCGCTCGATCTTATTGGCCTCATACGCCTCGAAGTTCCCTTCAAACCAGTACCAGTCGGCAGGGTTCTCCTCGGTGCCTTCATAGGCGAGGATATGCGTGGCAATGCGATCGAGGAACCAGCGATCGTGTGTGATGACCACCGCGCAACCCGGGAATTCAAGCAGTGCGTTCTCAAGGGATTGCAGAGTCTCAACGTCGAGGTCGTTTGTCGGTTCGTCAAGCAACAACAGGTTGCCACCCTGCTTCAGCGTGAGCGCAAGATTCAAGCGGTTCCGCTCACCACCGGAGAGCACACCCGCCTTCTTCTGCTGATCCGGGCCTTTGAAGCCGAACTTCGAAACATAGGCACGCGAGGGAATCTCAGTCTTCCCGACCGTGATGATATCGAGGCCGTCGCTAACAACCTCCCACAGTGTCTTATCGGGATCAATGCCACCGCGAGTCTGATCCACATAGCTGATCTTGACGGTCTCGCCAATCTTCAGCTCACCGCCGTCAAGCGGCTCCAAGCCCACAATGGTCTTGAAAAGCGTAGTCTTCCCCACGCCGTTCGGGCCGATCACGCCAACGATTCCGTTCGGCGGCAGGCTAAAGGAAAGTCCGTCGATGAGTGTGCGCCCGTCAAAACCCTTCTGCAGGTTCTTCGCTTCAATCACCACGTTGCCAAGGCGTGGGCCCGCTGGAATCTGAATTTCCTCGAAGTCCAACTTCCGAGTGCGCTCAGCCTCGGTTGCCATTTCCTCATACCGTGCAAGCCTGGCCTTAGACTTCGCCTGCCGGCCCTTTGCGTTTGAACGGACCCAGTCGAGTTCTTCCTTCAGACGCTTCGCGAGCTTTGCATCCTTCTTGCCCTGGATGTCCAGTCGTTCGGCCTTCTTCTCGAGATAGGTCGAATAGTTGCCCTCATAGCCAATCAGGCGTCCGCGATCAACTTCGGCGATCCACTCTGCAACATTGTCAAGGAAGTAACGATCGTGCGTGATCGCGATCACCGCACCGGGATACTTCTGCAGGTGCTGCTCCAGCCACAACACGCTCTCAGCGTCGAGGTGGTTGGTCGGTTCGTCAAGCAGCAAAAAGTCGGGCTTCTGCAGCAGCAGGCGACACAGCGCAACTCGGCGCTTCTCGCCACCGGAGAGATTCGCTACCTGTGCATCCGCGGGAGGAGTGCGCAGAGCATCCATTGCTTGTTCCAGCTGGTTATCAAGATCCCATCCGTCGACCGCGTCGATTTCTTCCTGCAGGGTTCCCATTTCGGCAAGGAGGGTGTCAAAATCGGCGTCGGGCTCGGCCATCAAAGCGGAGATCTCATTGAAGCGATCCACTTTCGCCTTGATCGCGATGCCCTCTTCGATGTTCTCGAGCACGGTCTTCGACTCATCGAGCTCCGGCTCCTGCATGAGGATGCCCACTGTGTACCCCGGGGCCAGCGCCGCTTCACCATTAGAGGGAGTGTCGAGCCCGGCCATGATCTTCAGGATCGTCGATTTGCCGGCACCGTTGGGACCCACCATGCCGATCTTGGCGCCGGGCAGGAAGGCCATCGTGACGTCATCAAGGATGAGCTTCTCACCCACCGCTTTGCGAGCGCGCACCATCTGGTAAATGTATTCAGCCATATGCTTTCGGGCGCTTGACGCCCCTCACCTCTTGCTCTTGAACTCCGGACGAATTACACCGACTCAACTCTAGCCGCAGGCATCGCTGCGAGCAGAACGCTACCAATCGATCGGACGCGTATTGCCAATCAGGCAAATGGTACGCTCGGCGGTCAGCGCAGGCTGTACCGTGGTCACCGCGCTGCGATCGGACGTGACAAGCTGTCCAATCAAACAGGACTCCCCCACCCGAACCGACACCAGGATACTGTCGGCAACCAGATCTGTCTTGCTGCGATCAAAGCTGACCTGCATCACCGATTTGTCGAATCCCGCTGCAGCCAAGGCATCGACGATCGGGCGCCCTTCGACCGGACCGCCTCCGGCAGCGTATTGCTGCAAGACCTGTGTAAAGAACGGCAGATTGTCCGTAGCGCTCCCATCAGGAACGAGTGCGGGTTGCGGCGCACTCACATCTTCACTGTCGGCTGTGGGTCGCGGAGATGCAGATGGGGAGGGTGACCCGCTGTCAGCGCAAGCCGACAGCACGATTCCCAGCGTGAGGGCCACCGCGACCGTCGCCACCGTGCGCATGCTACGAAGACGCGCGCGAGGGACCATGCCAGACAGCATACCGACCCCGTTCGGCTTGCAGCCTGTGTGTTATCCCGACACGCACCCGCTGCCGCCCACAAGCAAACACTGCCGCGCATCCCCTGGAATTGATCCACAACACTGCACACTTACCGCACGGTACGAGCCCGGTCTTCCAGTCTGGGTGCGAGGGAGCTGAGCGCACCAGGCACGGCCCGCCCAGCTCCCTCGCCACGCTCACCTGCCGCCTGGACCGTGAGCACCCACACACTGAAGGAGAGTTTCATGTCCACTGTCATCTCGGTCGTTGGCACCGTCGCCACCGACCCCCGCACGATCACCACACAATCGGGCATTGCGCTGTGCACGTTTCGCCTCGCCTGCGGCGAACGCCGCTTTGACCGCGAGAAGAACTCTTGGATCGATGGCGAGACCAACTGGTTTACGGTGACCGCGTTTCGCGGGCTCGCCCGTAACGCGAGTGATTCATTCCACAAGGGTGACCGCGTCATCGTAAACGGGCGCTTGCGCATCCGAAACTGGGAACGAGATGACCGCTCCGGCACTGCCGTCGACATCGAAGCTGAAGCCCTCGGACATGATCTGCGGTGGGGTGCGAGCAGCTTCACCAAACGAAACGGCAGCGAGACGCAAACGTCCACAACATCGGAATCTGCAGAGCACGATCGCGACCGCTGGGCAGTTCCCGAATCTGCGGTCGCCTCGGGCAGTGATTCGGCAGAATCAGAACAAGCGGAGGGTGCGGGCCATAGCGATTCAGATAGCGGAGCGATGCGCACCAGCACCGGCGAAGACAGCACTGATGGGTTCGTTCCCGCCGCAGCCTAATGGCTATGGAGTCACGAGGTACTCACGGAATCCGGCACGCACCTTGTTTACCTTTGGCACGGCAACCGCCAGGCAGTACCCCTGTGTCGGATTTTTTGCAAAGAAATCCTGGTGCGCTTCGGGCGCAGGATACACCTCGCGGAGTGGCTCAATTGTGGTCACAATTGAGCCGCCCCACCATTTCCCCGCTCGCTCCTTCGCTGCTTCAAACAGCTCTCGCTGTTCTTCATCCGCGTAAAACATTGCTGACCGATACTGCGTACCGACGTCTGCTCCCTGGCGGTTGAGCTGGGTGGGGTCATGCATCGTGAAGAATGCATCCAACACCACCGAGGCCGGCAAGATGATCTCATCGAACGTCACCGCAACCGCTTCGGCATGACCGGTCGTGCCCGTGCACACCAGCTCGTAGCTCGGATGTGCCATGGTGCCCCCAGTAAAGCAGGAATACACATCTGTGACTCCACGTAACACACGGTACGCCGCGTCCAGACACCAGTAGCAGCCTCCCGCAAGCACAAATGTGGTGGTCATGCGTCCTCCTTTCGCGGCCCCGAATCACTGCCTTGCCACCAGGAATCGTTGGGGCTCACCGGCTGTCTACGCTTGTGTTCGGAATCACGGTACCGCCGCTCAAGATTTTCGGCCACCTCTGCGGGCACCTGCGCTCCGCTCAGGTAAGCATCAATCTGCGCGTAGCTGACACCCAAACTTGATTCATCGGTTTGTCCGGGATCCTCGTCAAGCAGATCCGCTGTCGGGGTCTTCTCCCACAGACGCGCGTCCGCGCCAAGTTCACGGAGGAGTGCCGCACCTTGCGACTTGGTGAGCCCCGCGAGGGGCAGCACGTCGGCGGCTCCGTCACCAAACTTCGTATAGAACCCGGTAATCGCCTCGGCTGCGTGATCCGTGCCAATCACGAGCAGCGCTCGATCACCGGCAATGGTGTACTGCGCAACCATGCGCATGCGGGCCTTTGCGTTGCCCTTAGTGAAATCGCTCACCGGAAGACCGCTGGCGGCAGCCACTTCGGCAACCAGCGCATCCACACCCGGCGCAATGTTCACGGTGATAGCACGGTCAGGTCGAATGAAGGCGAGTGCAAACTGCGCATCAGCTTCGTCATGCTGCTGCCCGTATGGCAACCGCACTGCGACGAACTCGGCCGCACCCCCCTCCGCACGCACGCGCTCTACCGCAAGTTGCGCGAGCCTGCCCGCCAGTGACGAGTCTTGACCACCAGATATGCCGAGCACAAAACCCCGCGCGCCAGGCACTGACCGCAGGTAGTCAACGAGAAAGCAGACTCGCCGTTCAATCTCCGCCGGCGCGTGAATCTCCGCTTGAACGCCCAGTGCGTTAATCACTTCTTGCTGAGTCGTGCGCATGCGAACAGCCTACTCTCGCAGTGTTTCCAGCAGATCACGCATCGCTGAGGCAGCGAGGACCCAGCAAACCCTTCAGTTCGCCATACAAGTCCGTGGTGATCCGCACCGGAAATGGCAGCTCAAAAACTCGTATCGATTGCGCGGTGGCGAGCCGCAATCGCACCTCACTCGCGCCCGGGTGACGCAACAGTGTAGCTTTCAGCTCATGCATCAATGCTTCTGTCGCTCGCCGCTCAGACAGCGTCAGCGTCAGCGCCGCCGCATCATCCTGCACCACTGCGTCGATAGGTTTCACCCCATAGGCGTGCATTGACATGCCATCGTCGCGCGCATTGAGCTTTCCGCGCAGCGCCACGATGGCATCAGCCTGCAACAGGCGGCCAAACTCGAGGTACGACTTCCCCATAAACAGCGCCTGCATTTCACCGGTGAAGTCTTCAATGGTCACCATGCCGTAAACGTTGCCGGACTTCGCGGTGCGATGTTGCACGCTGGTGAGCAAGCCGGCAATCACCACGGTCTCAGCATCAAACCCCGCATCTGGGTTCGTGATCTGTTCGATGGTCGCTGTTGCTTCTTTGGCGAGCGCGGTCTCCAGACCGCGCAGGGGGTGGTCGGATACATAGAGACCGAGCATCTCGCGCTCGAACGCCAATTTGTCTTTCTTGTTCCACTCCGGCCGTTCGGGCACCAGCGAATGCGCTGAGCTCCCAGAATCCGTTGCAGCGTCAGCAAACAGGGTGTCAAAATCAAAGCCAACATTGCCGTGCTCGGCGTCCCGCTTCTCTTTCACCGCTGACTCCACGGCACTCTCATGAATCTCCAGCAGAGCCCTGCGCGTGGCTCCCAGCGAGTCGAAGGCGCCCGCCTTGATCAACGACTCGATGGTGCGCTTGTTCAGCACCGGCATCGGCGACCGCTTCAGAAAATCGTGAAAAGTCTCGAAATCTCCGCCGGATTCTCTGGCCGCCCGGATCCCTTCAACGACGTTGGCGCCGACGTTTCTGATCGCTCCCAGGCCAAAGCGAATATCTGCACCGACCGCGGCAAAGTTCGCAAACGAAGCCGCTACGTCGGGTGGCAAGACTTTGATCCCCATGCGACGACACTCATTCAGATACACCGCAAGTTTGTCTTTTGAATCGCCCACGCTCGTCAGCAGTGCTGCCATGTACTCAGCCGGGTAGTGCGCCTTCAGGTACGCCGTCCAGTAGCTGATCACACCATAAGCTGCCGAGTGCGCCTTATTAAACGCGTAGTCCGAGAACGGCAGCAGAATATCCCACAGCGACTTGATCGCAGCATCGGAGAAGCCGCGTTCCCGCATGCCCGCTGAGAAGCCCTCGTACTGCTTATCGAGCTCTTCCTTCTTCTTTTTTCCCATTGCCCGGCGCAAGATGTCTGCCTGCCCGAGCGAGAAACCCGCAACTTTCTGCGCGATCGACATCACCTGCTCCTGGTAGATGATGAGACCGTAGGTAGTGCTCAGAATCTCGCGCAGTGGCTCTTCAAGCTCCGGGTGGATCGGGGTAATCGGCTGTAGCCCGTTCTTTCGCAGCGCGTAGTTCGTGTGAGAATCCGCTCCCATCGGGCCGGGGCGGTACAGGGCAAGCACCGCAGAAATATCTTCGAAGTTGTCCGGTTTCATCAACCGCAACAGGCCGCGCATGGGCCCGCCATCCAGCTGAAACACCCCGAGTGTGTCGCCACGTGCCAGCAGCTCATACGACGCGGGGTCATCGAGCGAGAGCCGCTCCAGATCCAGCTCCTCGCCGCGGTTCTGGCGGATGTTCTCGAGCGCATCGGAGATGATCGTGAGATTACGCAGCCCCAAGAAGTCCATCTTGATGAGCCCCAGTCCCTCACAGGTGGGGTAATCAAACTGGGTTACGATCTGACCATCTTGTTCCCGCTTCATGATCGGGATGATGTCGATCAATGGGTCACTCGACATGATCACACCGGCGGCGTGTACACCCCACTGCCGTTTCAGACCCTCAAGTCCGCGTGCGGTCTCATACACCGTCTTCGCATCCGGATCAGTTTCGAGCAACACTCGGAACTCAGCGGCTTCCTTGTACCGCGGGTGACTCGGGTCAGTGATTCCAGCAAGCGGAATATCCTTCGCCATCACCGCCGGGGGCATTGCTTTGGTCAACTTCTCCCCCATGCCAAAGGGAAAGCCCAACACACGCGATGCGTCTTTCAACGCCTGCTTTGACTTAATGGTGCCGTAGGTCACAATCTGCGCGACGCGTTCGTCGCCATATTTCTCGGTGACGTAGCGGATGACTTCCCCGCGGCGACGATCGTCAAAGTCAACGTCGAAGTCGGGCATCGACACCCGGTCGGGGTTCAGAAAACGCTCGAAGATGAGTCCGTGCTGCAGCGGATCAAGATCAGTGATGCGCATCGCATATGCAGCCATCGATCCGGCACCTGAACCGCGGCCCGGGCCTACCCGGATCCCGTGATCCTTCGACCAGTTGATGAAATCAGCAACGACGAGGAAGTAGCCGGGGAATCCCATCTGCACAATGACGGCGGTTTCATACTCGGCCTGTTTTCGCACCGCATCGGGAATCCCGTCGGGGTAACGGTAGTGCAGGCCGCGCTCCACCTCTTTTACGAACCAGCTCTCTTCGGTTTCGCCCTCCGGTACCGGAAAGCGTGGCATGTAGTTGGCGCTGGTGTTGAACTCCGAGGAACAGCGCTCTGCAATCAGCAGGGTGTTGTCGCAAGCTTCTGGGAGCTCACGGAACAGGTGCCGCATCTCCGCTGCAGATTTGAGGTAGTAGCCGTCGCCGTCAAACTGAAAACGGTTGGGATCATCGAGTGTGGATCCTGACTGCACACACAACAGCGCGGAGTGCGCTTCGGCGTCAGACTGGTGCGTGTAGTGCAGATCATTTGTGGCAACCAGTGGAATCTGCAAATCGCGAGCGATCTGGATGAGCTCTTTCTGCACCCGCCGCTCGATGTCCAGACCGTGATCCATGATCTCGCAGAAAAAATTCTCTTTGCCAAACAGATCCTGGAACTCCGCAGCTGCCTGACGCGCCTCTGTGTACTGTCCTAGGCGCAACCGCGTTTGAATTTCCCCGGATGGGCATCCCGTGGTCGCAATAATGCCCTTCGCGTAGGTCTGCAGGAGTTCACGATCCATGCGGGGCTTGAAATAGTAGCCCTCGATAGAGGCCAAGCTCGACAGCCGAAAGAGATTGTGCATGCCCTCGGTGCTCTGGGAGAGCAACGTCATATGCGTGTATGCGCCACCTCCTGAAACGTCATCGCCGCCGCCATTCCCCCACCGCACGCGAGTACGGTCGCCGCGCGCAGTACCTGGGGTGAGGTACGCTTCGATCCCAATAATGGGCTTAATGCCGGTGTCACGAGCCGTCTTCCAGAAGTCAAAGGCCCCAAAGGTATTGCCGTGATCAGTCACCGCAATCGCAGGCATTCCTTGCGCGTGCGCAGCCTCGATCAGGGGTTTGACCCTCGCGGCGCCGTCGAGCATGGAGTATTCACTGTGCACATGCAGGTGCACAAAACCGTCGGAATTGCCCACGTAGACTCCCTCTTCCGTGTCGGGTTCCAGGTTACCGCCGCAGCTGCGAGAGGTCAGACGTCGCCGGGCTCAGAGTCCCGTCTGCAAAACTTCAAGCGCGTGGCGCAGATCCGCGGGATAGCTGGATTCAAACTCGATGTACTCGCCGGAGTCGGGATGACGGAACCCCAACCGCATCGCGTGCAGCCATTGCCGCGTCAAACCGAGCCGTTCAGTCAGCGTCGGGTCAGCCCCGTACATGGTGTCACCGACACACGGGTGACGTTGCGCGGACATGTGCACACGAATCTGATGCGTGCGTCCGGTCTCGAGCTCAATCTCCAGCAGGGACGCATACGGAAAGGCCTCGAGAGTGACGTAGTGCGTCAGCGAAGGCTTACCCTCCCTGGTGACCGCAAACTTCCACTCTGAACCGGGGTGCCGGCCGATCGGCCCATCAATCGTTCCCGCGAGGGGATCTGGGTGACCCTGTACAACCGCGTGATAAATCTTGTCGACTTCACGGTCGTGGAACGCGCGTTTGAGTTCGCTGTAGGCGCGCTCACTCTTGGCGACCACCATGAGCCCACTGGTGCCCACATCCAATCGATGCACGACGCCTTGCCGTTCCGGCGGGCCAGACGTCGCAATACGATATCCGGCGCCGGCGAGTGCCCCGAGGACTGTCGGGCCAGCCCAACCCAAGGACGGATGCGCGGCGACACCAGCAGGCTTATCGATAACGACGATGTCATCATCGTCGTACACGATCGCGAGATCCGGAAGCACCACCGGTACGATCTCAGGGCCGCGCTTTTCTTGCCACGATACCTCGAGCCAGGCGTTCGCAGTCAGCCGATCGGATTTCCCCAATGGTCGCCCGTCGAGGGTCACCCCACCCGCTTCAATAATTTCCGCGGCGAAACTTCGCGAAAAGCCCAGCAGAGCAGCCAATGCCGCATCCACCCGCTTCCCTACTAAACCGTCTGGAACCGGCAGCGACCTCTGTTCCCTCACTCGGCAGTCTCCGCCTCTTCGGGCGTTCGCGCCTCGTTGCTTCGTAACTGCTTACGCGCACGTGGAGACCCGTCGATGGGCAAGCCAAGTAGAGAAATCAGGATAAACAGCCCCATGCCCACAACGATCGCGATATCCGCAACGTTGTAGATGGCAGGGATGAGCCACGGAGTAGAAATGAAATCAATCACGTGGCCCACCGGGAAGCCGGGTTCACGTGTCAGGCGATCCGTCAAGTTACCGAGCACACCACCCAGTAACAAGGCGAGAAACAGCGCCCACGAGCGGGACGCCAAACGCCGTATCTGCCACAGAATGACAACCACCACAACGGCTGCGAGGATCGTAAAGATCCACGTGGCCCCGCTGGCCATCGAGAATGCCGCACCGGGGTTTCGCACGAAGTACCACTGCAGCACCTCGCCGAGCACCGGGATCGGAGTTCGCTCGGGCAAATTCTCCACTACCCAGTTCTTGGTGAGCTGGTCAGTGATGAACACCAGCAGTGCCACGCTCAGCAGCGCCAGAGACTGCCACCTGCGCCGACGAGAGACGCCGGGAGCCGCAGTCGAAACTGCGACTCCCGGCTCTTCAGGATAATCCACGCCCGACAGGATTATTCGAGACCCTGCGGGGCGCCCTCGGGCTCGGGTGAGCCATCGAGGCTACGCAGCTGCGACTGGATGTAGGAGCGCAGAGTACCGCGATAATCGGATTCGAACTCCCGCAATTCCTTGATCTTCTCTTTCAAGCCCAGGCGTTCTTCGCCCAGCTGACGGAGTTCTTCGGCACGCTGTGTCTGGGCTTCTTCAACCAAACGCTTCGCCTTGATTTCGGCTTCACGGACCAGTTGGTCGCGCTGCGACTCGCCCTCTTGCACATACTTATCGTGCAGCTCGAGAGCCAGCTGCAGCATCGCGCTCGATTTGACTGCGTCGGCAGGCATCGCGGAGACGCCGGTCGGGGCGGCCGGGGCGGGAGCGTCAACCACAATGGTCTGCTCCGAAGGCTTCACTTCCGCACTCGCAGCCGAACGCACCGACTCCAGCTCAGCGGTCAATTCCTCAACCCGAGCGTTGGCCTCATCGAGCTGTCGCTGCAGTTCGGCCTTTTCCTGCTCATCTTGACGGAGCTGCTCGACGATCGTGTCGAGGAAGTCATCGACCTGATCGAGATCATAGCCGTCGCGGAACTTCGTGATCGTGAACTTCTGGTTCACAACCTCTTCTGGGGTCAAGGCCATCGTGTCTATCTCTTTCGTTTGGGGATCCACCGGAGTGGAGTCACGTCAACGGTAGCAAAGAATACCTACTGGACGGGGATCAGGGCGATCAAGATCCAACATGCGAACATCGTGAGCATCCAGCCGAGGTCAAGCGAAATCTGCCCCAGACGAATGGGTGGGAGGACGCGCCGAACCAGTTTGATCGGCGGATCGGTGAGGGTAAACACGAGTTCAACCAACACCAACCAGAATCCGCGGGGCCGAAAACGCGGGTTGAGCACCATCACCCAATCGATGATGAAACGCGCCCAGAGCACATAGGTGTAGATACGGAGTAGCCATTTCAGGGTCACCAGAATGACTACGAGTGCGATAGTCACTGTAACTATGCGGAGGGGCTCACGAAGAATGAACCATTTTCACCCTGTGCGCCTTCATCACCGCTCACCGCAATGTGCTCGGGTGACAACAGAAAGACTTTGCTCGTCACTCGCTCGATGCGCCCGCGAAGCCCCATCGAGAGACCGCTGGCAAAATCGATCAAGCGCTTCGCCTCAGCCTCGTTCATACGCGACAGGTTGAGAATGACCGGCACACCCTCGCGGAAACTCTCGGCCACCACGGTGGCATCACGATACTCGGTGGGATGCACGGTGAGGATCTCGTTCATCGACTGCGCAGCCGGAGCTCGGGTGGGAGTGACCTTCCGGAGCGGAGTCACCTGCGCGCGCGGTACCGCAGCACGCTGAGCCGGGGAAGCAGATGCTGCTGCTTCTTGCTGCACCACTGGCTCTTGCTTCACGCTACCCTGCTCGTCGAGTTCTTCCTCGGCGAGACCGAGGAACACCATGGTCTTCTTCAGTGGGTTGCTCATGTTTTCTTCCTCACGATCTCAGCGATCACATTACTGACGAGACTAGCCCTGCGCTGGGCGATTTCCGGTGATTGCGCTGCCGATACGCAGGTGTGTCGCACCTGCCGCGATTGCCTCGGCATAGTCATGCGTCATACCCGCAGAGATTGCGTCTGCCGCCGGCGCAAGCGCACGCACACGGTCGGAGTAGCCCCGCAACCTCGCGAACGCACGATCCGCGGGTTCCTCATGTGGGAGTGGCGCTACGGCCATCACCCCGCGCAAGTGAAGTTGCGGTACTTCAAGTACACGCTCGACAATGCGCTCGAGGTCTACAGGGTCTGCGCCACCACGGCCGGGATCGTCGGTGAGATTGACCTGCACAAAGACGTCAAGCTCTCGCGTGATGCTCGCGAGGGCCTCGACCAGCCGCTCACGATCAATCGAGTGGATCGCGTCCGCATACTGCGCCACCTGACGAGCCTTCTTAGTCTGCAGTTGCCCGATGAAGTGCCAACGCAACTCGAGATCGGCAAGTTCGGCTGCTTTCGCTTGCGCCTCCTGATGCCGATTCTCACCCACGTCACGCACTCCAAGCGCTGCGAGATCACGCACGAGCTGTGCCGGATGAAACTTCGTCACCACGATAAGTGTGAGCTCGTCGGGATCACGCCCCGCGGCCTGTGCCGCCGCGGCAACTCCAGACTGCACCAGCGACAAGCGCTCGGACAGCGCCTCGCGTCGAGCGCCCGCCTCATCATCGCTGAACACCGACACCCGCCCTTTTATCGCAGGAATTCAGGAATATCGAGGTCGAGGTCCTCACCATCAAAGGCGGGATCGGGAAGTTGTTCCTCCACTGGCGGATGCGTGATGACTTCACCGAATTCCAGTGGCGTAGCTTCTTCAGTGGCTGCGGTCGCAGCCAACCCTGATCCAAGAGTTGCGGCTGGCGCGAGATCATCGAGAGTCTCCACACGACTCGCGCGACGTCCACGCTCTGGTCGTGCGTTCTCACTGTTCGGCTCAGCATCAAATCCAGCTGCGATCACCGTGACTCTCACTTCATCACCCAGCGTGTCGTCAATCACAGTGCCGAAGATAATGTTCGCTTCTGGATGTACGACGTCGTGCACCAGCTGCGAGGCTTCGGTAATCTCACTCAGCGCAAGATTAGAGGAACCTTGAATGGAGAGCAGCACTCCGTGCGCACCCTCGATGGAGGCCTCCAGCAGCGGCGATGCAACGGCGAGTTCGGCCGCCTTGATTGCCCGATCAGCGCCACGAGCGGACCCGATGCCCATCAGCGCAGATCCCGCACCCTGCATCACGGATTTGACGTCCGCGAAGTCAACGTTGATCAGACCAGGAGTCGTGATCAGGTCGGTAATCCCCTGCACCCCGGCGAGCAAGACCTGGTCCGCGGCAGCGAATGCTTCGATCATACTGATCCCCGGCTCACTGATCTCAAGCAGTCGGTCATTCGGCACCACAATGAGCGTGTCGACAGCCTCGCGCAACGCGTGCACACCCGTGTCTGCCTGAGCAGCTCGACGCTTCCCTTCGAAACTGAAGGGTCGCGTGACAACGCCGATGGTGAGCGCACCCACAGATCGCGCAATCCGTGCGACGATCGGGGCGGCACCAGTGCCCGTTCCACCGCCTTCGCCAGCGGTCACAAAGACCATGTCGGCGCCAGTGAGAGCTTCCTCGATCTCGTCTGCGTGGTCTTCAGCAGCGCGGCGGCCCACCTCTGGGTCAGCACCTGCGCCCAGGCCGCGTGTGAGTTCGCGCCCGATATCAAGCTTCACGTCAGCGTCACTCAAGAGGAGCGCCTGCGCATCGGTATTCACGGCGATAAACTCGACGCCACGTAGGCCGAGCTCAATCATGCGGTTTACCGCATTGACCCCGCCGCCGCCGACGCCGACAACCTTAATGACTGCGAGGTAGTTCTGGTTCGTTGACACGTGGGTCCTTCCCCTCAACTTTCAACCTCTACCTGAAGGTGAAAGTTAGTATACGGGTATACACTTACGTCCCCCAAGGTATGTGCTGTGAGTTCAGAATCGGTGCCGACACACCGCAGTGTGCATGAGTTTCTGACTGAGCGCAGCTACGGAACCGCAGCATGCGTCAGCACCTCGTCTCATCGAAACACCGGGGTATCCGGGGCAGATACATCAATCACAGACGGCGCTCCGAGGGACGCCAGCATTGCTCGCAACACCAGGGCTTTCCGCTGTGTCTCATCGGCCTCACCCCACACCACTTGCGTGCCAGAGGAGAGCGTGAATTCAACATCCTGTGCGCTCGAGGCCGAAACAGCAGCCAGCTGCACGCGCAGATCGGCTGGCATGTCACGAACGACGCGCGCGGCCGCGGCGAACGCGGGTGAAGCAAGGTCGATGGCTGTACCTGACGCAAGCGGCACACCCTCCGGTCGCTCAACCGCATCAGCCACCAGCACACCGGCAGCATCCACCAATCCAAAGCTTGCATCGCGGGCGATTGCGAGTACCGGATCCCGTTCCTCAATACGGAGCAGCAGTGTGTGAGGCGGAATTCGCTCGATTGCATACCGTTGAATCAACGGAAATGGCTCCAGAGCACGATGCACCTCTCGCTCATCGACGAGCGCCAGCGGAACCCCTGCAAATCGTGCCAGTGCGGTTTCCAGGTCCTCACTTGCGATACGGTCAGCCCCCTGCACTTGGATCTCACGGACCGCCATAATCGGCGTGAACACCCCCGCCGCGACAAACAGCGCCAGTCCAGCAACTGCGGCAGCCGCGGAGAGCCACACACGTCGACGGCGACGCGAGTGAGCGGTGAATCTGCGCTGTTCGCGCCGCTCACGCGCGCGGCGCTGCCGCTCTGCCTGCCGAAGCCACCGACTTGCCTCACGTACCGGGTCAGCTGAGGCAAGCTCCAATTGCTCAGTTGCGAAGTGTGAACTCACCATTACGCTGCCCGGCACCGCAACCGGAGCACGCTGTGGCGACGTCGCAACGTCTCGGCTCTCGGTGAGGTGCTGCGGCGCGTCTTCTGCGGGCGCAACTCGCTCAGCTTCCGGCGTACCGGTCGCAACAGGAAGCTGCGGCAGCTCAGGAGGTGGAGGTGCGGCAGAGAAATCCCCGCCGTCAAAGCCGCCGGGGCGCTTCACTCTGCTCCGGACTCGAATCGCTCGCGCAGCGCAGCCACAATCTGCGGAATGATCTGATAGACCGTGCCACAGCTCATGGTGATCATCACGTCGCCAGCTTGTGCGATCCGAGCAAGATGCTCGGCCGCGCGACCCCAGTCGTCAATGTAGGTCACGCGGTCAGAGGACGAAAAGTCCTTGGCGACCAATGCGCCGGTCACACCGGGTTCGGGGTCTTCACGTGCACCGTCTACCGCGAGGACAACGGTGTAGTCCGCACCGGCTTCCAGAGCCTCAGCGAATTCCTTATGGAACAGACGAGTCCGGCTATAGAGGTGTGGCTGGTGTACTGCGATCAGTCGACCATCACCGACAACCGGGCGCGCGGACTGCAGCAGCGCGGCTACCTCGGTCGGGTGGTGGGCGTAATCGTCATACACACGCACCCCACCCACCTCAGCGTGAAATTCAAAGCGTCGCTTCGTGCCACCGAACTCCGCAATCGCGGCGAGCGCCGACGCTGCATCAAGTCCGAGCGCTGTCAACGTGGCGAGAACGCCCAGCGCATTGATGGCATTGTGCCTGCCAAATACTCGTAACTGTGCTTCACAGCGCACTCCGTCCACCAGTGCAACAAACCGCACCTGGCCGGAATCATCCACCTCTAAGAGACGCACATCGGCATCCGGGTGTGCACCGAACGTTCGGACACGCACATCCGGCCGCAATGCAGCCCGCACCTCCGCTGCGCCGGGATCGTCCGCGGAGATCACCACGCACTCACGGGCCTGGTTCGCGAAGTCTACAAATGCCTGCATGAAGGCCTCGCGAGACCCATAGAAATCAAGGTGTTCAGGATCAACGTTCGTAATCAACGCCACAGCGGTGTCGTAGAGCAAGAACGACTTATCAGACTCGTCGGCTTCAATCACGAAGAGTTCGCTCGCACCCGCCCCAGAACTCACTCCGAGGCTCTCAATGATGCCGCCGTTCACGAACGAAGGGTCCTCTCCGCACCCCTGCAAACCAGTCACCAACATGCCGGTAGAGGTCGTCTTGCCGTGTGCCCCGGCAACCGCAACCACCCGATGCCCGCGGGCGAGCCAGGCAAGCGCCTGCGAACGGTGTAGCACGGGGATGCCGTGTGCCAGGGCGTACTGATATTCCGGGTTGTCCTGCCACAGTGCACCGGTGACCACGAGCGTGTCCGCGTCACCCACATGCGCAGCGTCGTGACCGATCGCAACGGGAATACCCAGTTCTTCGAGCGCCCGCGTGCTGTAGTTGGCGCTGCGGTCACTGCCAGTCACCCGCAGCCCTGCCCCGTGCAGCAAGCGCGCGATCCCACTCATGCCAGACCCGCCAACACCAACACAGTGCACGCGACCCAAATCATCGGGAATCTGCAAATTCAGATCGGGGTAGATCATCGGGCGGCCTCCTTCAACGCGAACACCCTACGCTATCGCTTCGCGCACCAAAGCGTAGAGCTGCTCAGTACCGTCCAGTCTGCCCACGCTACGAGCACGCTCTGACATGTCGGTCAGCCGGGAGGGATCAGAGAGAAGCGGGAGCAAGGTACCCCGCACCCACGCGGGGCCCAGATCGCGATCGTGCACCAGAAGCGCTCCTCCTGCTGCGACCATCTCGCGGGCATTCAAGCGCTGCTCACCGTTTCCGGAACCATACGGCACCAGAATGGCGGGGACTCCGAGGCCCGCAAGCTCACTCACCGTCGTTGATCCCGCGCGAGACACCGCTAAGTCACAGGCCGCGAAGGCAAGGTCCATGCGGTCGCAATACGACATGACCCGGTATCCGGAGACGCGCGGATCCACCAATTCGGTCAGACCACCCCACACATGCAACACCTGCGCTCCTGCACGAGTGATCTCCGCCGCAGAACCCGCGATGCCAGTGTTTAGCGCACGCGCCCCCAGCGATCCGCCGGTCACGAGCAACGTCGGCTGCTCCGGCTCCAGTCCGAAGTGAGCACGCGCAGCTGCACGCGCAGCCACTCGATCGAGCGTCGTGATCTCTGGCCGCAGTGGCATACCTGTTACCCGTGCACCTCGGATCGGAGTACCAGCAAAAGTGACACCTACAAAGCGCGTATACCGTGAGCCCAGCTTGTTCGCGAGCCCAGGTTTCGCGTTCGCCTCGTGGATCACGATTGGCACACCTTCGCGGTGGGCAGCGACATAGGCAGGCGTCGCGGCGTAGCCTCCGAAGCCCACCACCACATCAATGTGACGTTCCCGCAACAGCTCTCGAACTGCACGCACCGCTCGCCGAAAACGTCCGGGAAATTGCAGGGCAGACACGTTCGGGCGGCGCGGAAATGGCAGCCGCTCGGTCGTTACCAGTTCATACCCACGCTCTGGAACCAGCCGCGCTTCGAGACCCTCGCGGGTACCGAGCGCAACGATGTCTGCTTCTGGCTCGCGCGCACGGATCAGATCTGCAAGCGCGAGCAGCGGATTCACATGGCCAGCGGTTCCCCCACCAGCCAGCAGATAACGTGTCACGCACGACCCCCAGCAGCGGCAAGTTCCTCCTGATACGCGGCGCCGTCGCGCGCAATCGAAATCACCACTCCGATCGCAAGCAGACACGCGATCAACGCGGTGCCACCCGAACTGATGAGCGGCAGCGGGACACCCAGCACCGGCAACACCCCAATCACCACTCCAATATTGATGAACGCCTGACCCACGATCCAGACCATAATTCCCCCGACTACCGCCCGACCAAAACGGTCCCTAGCCCGCGCAATCACGCGCAACATTACGGCAGCCAGAGCGACGAACAGTGCAATCACCAGGAGAGCTCCCACCAGGCCCAGTTCCTCACCGATGATCGCGAAAATGTAATCGTTGTCGGCTGCAGGCAGCCAAGACCACTTCGCTTTCGAACCGCCTAGACCGACACCGAATACCCCACCGCCAGCAAGCGCCCACAGCCCGTGGAGCGGCTGCCAGCCCAGTCCGCTGTAATCTTCATGTCCGGTGAGATGTCCGAACAGACGATTCATACGGTTCGGACTCGTCACTACGAACAGCACCGCAAATGCCGAGGCTCCCAGCCCCGTGAACGCGAGCGTCTTACCGCTCACGCCTCCAAAGTACATGGCTCCCAACACAGTTAAGCCCATCACGAGCGTAGTTCCGAGGTCTCTCCCGAGAAGCACGAGACCCAGGGCAATCACTGCCCCGGGGAAGATAATCGGAATCAGTTCATGTTTGGTGCGACCGAGTAACGGTTCTTTTGCCAGTAGCACCGCCCCAATCCACACCACCAGGGCAAGTTTCAACACCTCTGAAGGCTGGCCGCCGAAAGAACCCAGCTGAATCCAGTTTCGATTGCCGTACACCTCGATACCCAGCGGCGTGAAGACCAGCAACTGCAGCGCCAGACCCAGTCCGAGTAACAGCCACGCCCAGCGTTTCCAGAAGCTAATCGGAAACGCCGCTGCCAGAAGCATCAGCGGGATTCCGATCACCGCGTAGGTGGCCTGGCGCCAGAAACCGCCAAAGAATCCCTGTTCATCGAGATACGAGGTGATGGAGGACGACGACAGCACCATGATCAAGCCGATGCCCACCAGCAGGGTGGTGATCGCGTAGATCATGACCACCGTTGGATCAGACAGCGACTTGAATTCACCGCCCAGAGTGATCCGAGCAAACGCCGATGAACGCGGTCGGCTTTCGTCGTCAGCGGCGCCCGCCCTCGGCTGATGCGTTGTCGTCATCCGCGTCACCTCCGCCAAGCGCCCGCACCGCGGCCTGAAAGCGGCGGCCACGATCTGCGTAATCTGAGAACTGATCCATCGATGCTGCCGCAGGCGACAACAGCACAACATCGCCCGGTTCTGCAAGGGATGCTGCGGCCGTGACTGCGGACTGCATGACCTCTTCAGTGTCCCCCGGCGCGACCTCAATGCACGGCACCCGGGGTGCGTGTCGCGCAAGCACTTCCAGCACTGGCGTGCGCTCAGCACCGATCACGACGACTCCTCGCAGACGGTGCGAATGGCGCTCGACGAGCGGGGAAATATCAACGCCTTTTAAGAGCCCACCGACGACCCACACCACACTCTCGAATGCCCGCAGCGAAGCATCAGCGGCGTGGGCATTCGTCGCCTTCGAGTCATCAACCCAGAACACGCCATCGATACTGCCCAGACGCTGCGCACGATGCGGATCAGGCTGGAAGCTCAGAATTGCTTGCGCGACTTCACCCGGCTCGACACCGCGACTGCGCGCGAGCGCCGCAGCAGCAAGAATGTTCTGCACCATATGCGGCGCGTCAAGGTCTCGTTCGGAGAGCTCGGCCAAGGTAACAAGCTCAAAGGCCTCGGTGCGGCGACTGCTGTGATAGCCACGATCCACCAGAATGTCTTCGACCATGCCGAATCCGCTGGGCGGCGGGGTATCTAGACCAAAGCTAATTGCACGGGCGCCCTCAATAACGTCTGCGTCTTCAACCATCTGCTCTGTTACTGCATCCGCTCGGTTATAGACGCACGCAACCTGGGTGTGTGCGTACACTCTTGCCTTTGCCGCACGGTAGGCAAGCGGTGAACCGTGCCAGTCAATATGGTCGTCGGCGATATTCAAACAGACGCTCGCGAACGGCGAAATCTCACCCACGCGATGCAGTTGGAAGCTCGACAGCTCAACGACCAGCACGTCATACCCCTGCGGATCGCGCAAAGCATCGAGGAGCGGCGTGCCTATATTTCCCACGGGGATCGCGCGAATCCCAGCCGCAAGCAACATGTGTGCGGTGAGCTGCGTCGTGGTGGTCTTGCCGTTGGTGCCGGTGACACAGATCCAATCCGCAACGCGATGCGTCTTGTCTCGCAAACGCCATCCCAGTTCGATATCGCCCCAGACGGCCGTGCCTCTCGCCTCGGCCCAGACGATTGCGGGATGATCAGGCCGGTACCCCGGCGATACGATGACCAGCTCTGGGTCATACTCAGTAAGCGCGGCGAGCTGATCCGCATCACTCTCAGCCTGCAGCCGCTCCGCCCCGATCACGTCGAGCAGTCGCTCGCGGTCAGAATCCACACCCGCGTATATCACCCGCACACGCGAGCCAAGTTCAACCAGTGTGTCAGCAACCGAGAACCCGGTCACCCCGAGCCCCAGCACCGCAACACGCAGACCCGACCAGTCAGCGTGCCAACTCCGCAGCGTCTGTAAGCGGTCCTGGGCCTCCGCGGTCACTGCAGCACCGTCCACTCCGCGTAGATTGCCCCGAGACCGCTGAGCACGAGCACACCCGCGATGATCCAGAAGCGCACGACGACGGTGGTCTCTGCCCAACCCTTCAGCTCGAAATGATGGTGGATCGGGCTCATCCTGAAGATGCGCCTTCCCTTGGTCAGCTTGAAGTACAGCCGCTGCAAGATCACGGAGCCGGATTCGATGACGAACAAACCGCCGATCAGTAGCAGTAGCAGCTCGGTGTGTGTCAGGATGGCCAGCGCCGCAATCGCCCCACCGAGTCCGAGCGAACCGGTATCGCCCATGTAGATGTGCGCTGGGTTGGTATTCCACCACAGGAAACCGACCAGCCCGCCTACGAGTGCGGCGGCGATCACCGCGAGATCAAGCGGGTCTCGAACCACATAGCAGCCGGGCTCGATTCCGCGCGCACAGTGTTGACTGAACTGCCAGAAGCCGATCACCGCATACGCGCCGATCGCAAGAATTGAGGCCCCACCGGCAAGTCCGTCAAGCCCGTCGGTGACATTTACCGAGTTTGCCGCAGAGGTGACGATCACCGCGATCCATAGTAAGAAGAGCAGCAGCCCTACCACGGCTCCCAGCGACATGAAATCGAAGGGCAGATCTCGGAACAGAGAAATGTGGGTGGAGGCGGGGGTAATACCCGCACTGTTAGCAAATTGCAGAGAGAGATAGCCAAACACCACCGCAACGACAACTTGCCCGGCGATCTTCGACCAGCCCCCGAGACCGAGAGATTGTTGCTTGCGAGTCTTCAGGAAGTCGTCGATGAAGCCGACGAGCCCGAGTCCGACGGTCATCAGAATCACCAGCAGTGCTGACGCGGTCGGGGGCTCACCAGCGAGCAGCTTCGCCAAGAAGTAGGCAATCACTGCCCCTGAAATAAATATCAGTCCCCCCATTGTGGGAGTACCGCGTTTTGCGAAGTGCGACTGTGGCCCATCTTCACGGATGAACTGCCCCCAGCGCAGGCGCCGGAACACACGAATAAACAGCGGGGTAAGGAGAAGCGAATATGTCATCGACAGTGCGCCCGCGAGCAGGAGAGCAATCATGCGTAGGCCTCCCCCAATCGATCACCCAGCGCTTGCAGACCGGCGGCATTCGAAGATTTGACCAACACGGTGTCACCCGGTTGCAAGGTCTGCTGCAGATAGGCAAAGGCTTCATCTGCGGTGTCGAAATAGACGCTCTCACCATCCCAAGAGCCCTCATTAATCGCGCTGATATGCAGGCGGCGTGCCGCCTGCCCGATCACCACGAGTTCTGAGATGCCCAGCCGCACGGCTTGCAGTCCGATACGGTCGTGCGCTTCGCCGGCGAGATCTCCGAGCTCGCTCATGGCTCCGAGCACAGCGACCGAACGAGCCCCCGGTCGCGAAATCTGCACCAGAGTTTTCAGTGCCGCGCTCATCGAATCGGGGCTCGCGTTGTAGGCGTCATTGATGATTGTGATGCCGTCCCTGCCGCCCAACACCTGCATGCGACCCGGCGCAGCGAGCGTCGCAGACTCGAGCACCTCCGCCACGTCCTCAAGTGAGAGACCGAGCTCGGTACCGACGGCCGCGGCGGCGAGCGCATTCGTCACATGGTGTTCTCCGAGTACTCGAAAGTGCACGGAGCGCTCTGCGCCGTCGATACTCAACAGAAAGTTCGTTCCCTGAGCGGAGGTCTCAATCTCGTCTGCGCGCACGCTTGCCTCCGGATGCTGCCCAAACCAGCGCACCCGAGCCTGGGTAAGGCCTGCCATTTGGGCTACACGCGGATCGTCACGATTCAACGCGGCCACCGCAGTTGCGGGAAGATCGCGCACCATCTCGCTCTTGGTACGGAACGTGGTCTCGATACCCCCAAATTCACCAGCATGGGCAAGGCCGACAGTCAGCACGACACCGATATGCGGCGGCGCCATCGCCGTCAATCTGGCGATTTCTCCCTCGGCACTTGCGCCCATCTCCGCAACGAGGGTGCGGGTGTCAGAAGCAACCCGCAACATGGTCAGGGGTCCCCCAACCTCATTATTAAAGGATTTCTCTGAGGCAACTGTGGGCCCCACACGCGCGGCCATCGCCGCAACCAGGTTTTTGGTGGTGGTTTTGCCGTTCGAACCGGTAATCCCCACCACCGTCAGGTTGTTGGTCTCCCGTGCCTGAGCGACCACTGCGGTTGCAAGCCGCCCCAAGGCCAGAGTCGTGTCATCAACGATGATCTGCGGGACTCGATCATCCACTTCCCGCTCGACTATCAGAAGCGCCGCGCCACGATCGACCGCGATGGCGGCAAAGCGATGCCCATCAGTGTGCTCTCCTCGGCGCGCGAAAAAGATCTGGCCGGGCGTGATTTCCCGCGAGTCTGTCTGCGCGTCACCGGTAATCACCGTCTCTGGGCCAGCGCTACTCGTGCTGAGCACGAGTAGCCCGTTCACCGCGGCGGAGATCTCCGCCAGTGTCAGTGCAATCACTGCAGGTATCCTGCCTCGCGGAGTGCTCCGCGTACTTCTTCTCGCGCCGAATATGGCAGCTGCTGACCAGCGACTTCCTGGTAGTCCTCGTGGCCGGGACCGGCATACAGAATAACGTCATCTGGCCGGGCCAACGAAATAGCATGACGGATCGCCTGGCGTGGATCAGCCACCTCGTGGATCTCAGCATGTTTCGCGCTCTGCGCACCGGCGACCAGTTGCGCCCGAATCGCGGCCGGATCTTCGTTGCGCGGGTGGTAGTCGCAGATGATGACGATGTCACTGCCTGCAGCCGCGAGACGGCCCATCTCTTCCCGCTTTGTCGTGTCGCGGTCACCGTCGGCACCAAATAAGAAAATCACTCGCGCGGGAGCCACCTCGGCAAGGGCATCCAACATGGCACGGAAGCTCCCAGGCGTGTGACCATAATCGACGTAGAAGCGCGGGCCGAGACTCTGTGGGTTCATCGCTTCTAATCTGCCGGGAATGTAGACCGGAATGTGACCATGCTGCAAACCAGCTGCAATCTGTTCCAGTGGAATGCCTGATTCGTGCAGCATGATCGCAGCAAGCGCAGCGTTCTCAGCCATAAACCGACCAAACACCGGCACTCTGCCGTTGAATCGCGCTCCATCCGGCCCCTGCAGCACGAAAGACACCCCATCGAGGTCCTGACGCGTGATGGCGAGGTGCCAATCTGCGGCGCTGCCATACTCCGTCGCGAGGGTAGTGACAGGAATGCGTGACTCTCGAGCAATGCGCCGACCCTCCGGAGAGTCCACCACGACCACGCCACGAGCGGCGTGTTCGGGCGCAAAAAGCGCCATTTTTGCAGCGAAGTAGCTCTCCAGGTCACCAAAATCATCAAGATGATCATGCGAGAAATTATTGAAGGCCACGACGTCAAACCGCACTCCGTCGATACGGTGTCTCGCGACAGCGTGAGCCGAAACTTCAAGCGCAATCGCTTCCGCGCCTTCCTCGCGCATCCGGGCCAACAAAGCATGTAACTCGGGCGCCTCTGGGCTCGTGAGCGCACTCGTCATGACCGTTTCCCCTACCCGCCGCTCAGCCGTCGAGCTGAGCCCGACAACCAGCCCGGCTGCTCGGGCAAGTTCAGCGAGTAAGTAGACCACACTGGTCTTCCCGTTGGTGCCAGTAACGCCGAACACTCGCGCATGCAGAGAATCAGAACCATAGATCGCAGCAGCAATCTCGCCCAGCATGTGTCGCGTGGGTTGCGGCGTGATGAGTACCGGAATATCACCGGCGGATTGAGCGATCATTGCCGCACCGTCGACATCACTCAATATCGCAATCGCACCGCTCGCGATTGCTTGTGCGGCGAACGCTGCCCCATGCCGGTTCGCTCCGGGCAACGCCGCATACAGATCACCGGGGCGAACATCGCGAGAGTCCAGTGTTACTCCGGTGATGGACTGCTGCAGTGCTGTGACGTTGCCCTGCGAGATGAGCCCAAACCGCGCTCGCAGATCTTCGAGCAGGGTGCCGGTCGGCTGTTGCGGTCGAATTGTCACGTCAGATCCACCCTTACCGCTTCCACTGTTCTGCACCTTCCGATCTTAGCGAGCGTCACGCTCAGCTCCCCGTGTCCAACGGTGTGTAGCTACCGCTTGAGGGGGGAATCTGGAAGGTACGAATCGTCGCCTCAGCCACGTCGTGGAAGGCCGTCAGCGCCGCCACACCGCCGTCACCGGCCTTCGGGAACGCTACCGAAGCCACAATGACATACTGCGGGTCATCGACAGGCAGTATTCCTGCAAAACTGTGCACGAAGTCGGAGCGGTATCCGCCCTGGCCGTCCGTCTGTTCTGCGGTACCTGTTTTTCCGCCGATCCGATAGCCAGGGATCTCCACGTACGGCGTAATCCAACTCTCCTGCACGACTGCCTCGAGCATCTGCAGGGTTGTCTGCGCAGTCGCAGGAGACACCGCCTGCACCGGGTCACCGTGCGTCATATCGATGACCGTGCCGTCTGCCTCGGTGCAATTCGCCACTAGCTGAGGCGGAATACGCACACCCCCGTTGGCAATGGCTTGATACGCACCTGCGGTTTGCACGATGGTCGAAGACACACCCTGCCCAAACATCGTGTTGTAGCTCGTCTGCCGATCCCAATCTTCTGGGGCATACAGCAACCCGGAGTCTTCAAGCGGCAAGCCTGCCTGAGTTGCCTCACCCATGCCAAACGCCCGCAAGTAGTCGTAACGAGTTTGTTCGGTGAGTCGACTCCCCAGCATGGAGATCCCCACGTTTGAGGAATACACCAGCGCACCGGTCAAGGTCATGGGCATGACCCCGTGACGAAACGAGTCGCTGAATCTGACGTTCGGTTCTGGCTCCCAGCTATCGGGGACCTGCACCAGTGAGTTCGGATCAGCAGCGCCTTGATCCACTAGCGCGGCAGCGGTGATCATCTTGAAGGTCGACCCGGGCTCATAGGGTGAGACGAAGGAACGCGCCTCCCGTTTGGCGGGATCGGACGCGTCAACATCATTGGGGTCCACAGAACCGTCTTCGGCAACTGCCACAATCTCGCCGGTCTCGGCGTCCAGAACGGTGATCATGCCCCACTCAGCTGCAACTCGCTGCACCTGTTCGTTGATCACCTGCTGCGCTTCCCACTGCAAGTCACGATCAATGGTCAACTGCACGGTGCCACCGTTCACGGCTTCTTGTCGCACCACTACGCTTCCCGGCAATGCAACGCCGTCAGCACCGCGCTCGTAGCTTTCTTCACCGTCTACGCCGGTCAAACAGGAGTCCTGTGACACCTCTACGCCAGCCTGCGGCACATCCTCGAAGCCGGAGAAACCGATGACATTCCCACCAACAGCTCCGTTCGGGTAGATGCGAGCGTGATGACTTTCGAAAGTCAGCCACGGGATCTGAAGCGCCTTCAGGCGATTCAGTGTCGTCAAATCGATCGAACGCTTCAGATATGCAAAATCCGATTTGGGGTTCTCGGCGAGTGCACTGTCGACGATCTCAGCGATCTCCTCGGGCGTCTGACCGGTGACTGCACCAATTTCAGCGAATGCCTCCTCGGCCGTAACGCTCACCGTCGCAAATCCATCCTCGTCAGCGATGCGGTAGAACTTGCCGCCGTTCAAGCGCGCATTCTTCGGCGAGAGCTGCGCGTCATAGCGTTCATCAGTAGTGGCGAGAATCTCACCGTTACGATCCACGATGTCGCCCCGCAAACTCGGGATCGTCACGGGCACGGCGCGCTTTTCAGCAGCCTCAGCGGTCAAACCGGATGCAGAAACCACCTGCAGATCAACCAGTCGAAATGTGAAGACAGCTGCACCGAGCACCACCAGGGTCATGGCGAGGAACCGGCGCCCAGGCCTGCGTCGATACTTCAGCATCGTCACTCCTTGCTCCGATATGCGAAACAGCGCCTCAGTGGGTATCCGGTGCGGGCAAGCTGCCTTCCCAAACTACCGGCGCTGTCTCCGTGGACTCGAGCGCCGCGGCGGCCTGTCCGAAATCACGCGAGACCAGCAAGCCTTCTGCGTCGACAACCGGAAGGTTCTGGAGCGTGGCATTCGGCACGAGGTTAGCCTGCACCTCGGTCGTGCGGGGCGCTAGGTCTCCCATCACGACACTGTCGCTGAGGCGCAAAGTTGCTGGGTTCGAGTTTTGCACCATGCCCAGAGCCGCCGCGTTTTCGGCGAGGTTCTGAGGAGAGGCCAAGCGATCCACATTCTGTGAAAGCACCCGCTCGACACGGGCAAGGTCTCGATGCTCGAGCTCAAGCGCACGTGCTTCATAGGCGCCCTCGGAGACGGCAATGCTCAGGCCGAGTTGGGTTGCGAAGATACCCAGCACGATGCCGACGGCCACCACTGCGACCAGCAGGGGGCTCTTCGGACGGCGCTGACGCCGCGGCGCGACCTCCTCGGCAGGGCGCAGATGCGGCCGAGAAGCAACAGGTTCTACCCAGACGTCTGAACCCGTCGCGCGAGGATCGCGTAGCTCATCCAGCTCGAGCGGGACAGTGTCCGCGCTCATCCTCGAACCTCCCGCACTCTCTCAGCTGCACGCAGTCGAACGGGAATCGCGCGAGGGTTCTCGGCTCGTTCAGATTCACTCGCGAGTTCTGCGCCGCGCGTCAGCAAAGTCAGTTCCGGTCGATGCTCTGGCAGTTCGACGGGCAATCCGGCAGGAGCTGTCGATGTACTGCGTCGAGCGAGTTCACGCTTCACGAATCGGTCTTCAAGAGACTGATACGACATGACCACGATTCGTCCTCCAACGCGCAGGAGACCCAGTGCAGCCGGAATCGCGCGTTCCAGTGCACGCAATTCAGCGTTCACCTCGACACGCAGGGCCTGAAACACTCGCTTCGCCGGGTGCCTCTGATCCCGGAGAGCCGCAGGCGTCGCGCCCTGCAATATGTCAACCAGTTGCCCGCTGCGCGTGATCGGCGCAGTTTCGCGCGCTGCGATGATCGCGCGCGCGTAGCGTGCAGCAAGGGGTTCTTCACCGTATCGTTCAAAAATTGCCCGCAGCCGCCCCTCTGAGGCATTCGCGAGAACGTCGGCAGCGGTCTCACCTGCAGATTGATTCATACGCATGTCAAGCGGAGCATCCTGCGCGTACGCGAAACCTCGCTCTGCAGCATCGAGTTGCAGCGAGGAGACGCCCAGGTCAAACAGCACACCATCCACTCGCCGGTAGCCTGCCTGCCGCACTACGTCTGCGATCTCATCGTAGACAGCGTGCACGCGGATCGCGCGTTCCCCAAATGGCGCCAAACGCTGTCCGGCAAGCTCGAGTGCTTGCGGATCCCGATCAAGACCGATGACCGTGAGCTGCGGATGCTGCTGGAGGAGCGCTGCGCTGTGGCCGCCCATTCCGAGAGTGGCGTCAACAATCACAGCCCCGGGTTCGCTCGCCACCGGAGCGAGTAATTCGAGACAACGATCAAGCAGCACTGGGGTGTGCAGTTGACTGGGGTCAGTGTAGGAACTGGTCATCATGAAGGAGGGCCGTCCAGATCCCCCGATTCCCCGTCAGCCCACCTGTCACCGGGGAAGTGCGACAGGGTGGTAGACGAGAGATCGCAGGATCCGGCGCTAGAACATGCCCGGAATCACCTCCTCCTGAATCTCAGAGAAGGCGGCTTCTTGTTCAGCGAGGTAGCGTTGCCAGGTTTCAGCGTCCCAAATCTCGGCCCGACTCCCGGCTCCGATCACTGCCAGATCGCGTTCAAGGCCTGCGTACTGACGCAGCGCGGGGGGAATAGTGACGCGGTGCTGCTTGTCCGGGGTCTCCGCGTGCGCACCAGAGAGGAACACGCGCAGGTAGTCACGCCCCTGCTTAGAGGTAATCGGCGCTTCCCGGAGACGCTCATGCATTGCAGCAAATTCGTTCGCACTGAACACATACAGGCACCGATCTTGGCCGCGAGTCACCACTAGGCCCTCAGCAAGTTCATCTCGGAACTTCGCAGGCAGGATCAATCGCCCCTTGTCGTCGAGCTTGGGGGTGTACGTACCGAGAAACATGCACCCTCCTCCCGGCGATCGTTACTGCCCAGATGGACTACCTCCACCACCTGATCCCACACTACTCCACTTTCCTCCACTATGGTCCCTTTTTTTCACCAAGACCCCCACTACCTCCACCTGTCTTCACGCGCCTCGCAGACCTCACTGCGCACTGGGCCAGGAGCGCGCACAAAAAAGGGGCGGTGGAAAATCCACCGCCCCGAAAGACCTGGGGTTCGACTCGGCAAACGCCTAGCGATCACCATCCATGCGCTCTTCCCAGCGCCGCTGCATTCGATCCGTAAACGACTCGCGAGACTGCGGCGGCACGGCCTTTGCCGAGCCGCGTCCAGGCGCAGCGGAGCCTAGCGGTGACGCTTCACGCTTGGAAAAGGCCAGGAGAGATCCACCGAGCATCACTGCAAAGCCCACGACACCGAGCCACAGCTGTTGCGCAGCCACGCCGCCAACCAAAATGGCGATACCCACTAGTCCAACAACAATGCCCAGCACGAGCGCGCGCAGATTGAATTGCGTGGACACGCCCTGCGTGGTCTGCACCACATCAGCTTCGCTCTGATACAGGCGCCGCTCCATCTCGTCGAGGAGTTGTTGCTCGCGTTCTGACAGTCCCATGACCGCCTCCCATACCCAGATACATGTCCCTCCATTCTATGGGTCTCTCCGCGGTCTAGGCTAGGAAACGTGGATGAAACGACACGACTCGCAGGCCTCATTCAGGAGCGCATCTCCGACCGGATCGCTGCGCACCGTGCAGACCTGGCGGCGCTCGGAAATGACGGCGACGCTTTACTCGATGAAGCACACAGCTATCTCACCGGTGGCAAGCGGCTTCGAGCACATTTTGCACTGCTTGGCTATCGCGCCGTACAGCCGCTTGCCATGACTGAACCGCTTTCGGCTGAACTTGATCGCATGCTCAATGTGGCTTGCGCACTCGAGTTCTTCCATGCAGCAGCTCTCATTCATGATGATGTGATTGACCGCTCAGATACACGACGGGGCCGCCCAGCGGTGCATCGCCATTTTGCGACCCTTCATCAGGAAGCACAATGGCGTGGGTCAGCCGATCATTTCGGCCTGTCCAGCGCGATACTGCTCGGGGATCTCCTGCAGTCCTGGGCAGATGAATCCTTCCAACTGGCGTGTGATTCACTTCCCGACCGCGAAGCAGCTGCAGTGGCTCGCAGTCACTTCAATCGCATGCGAAGCGAAGTTGCTGTCGGCCAATACCTCGATGTCGTGGAAGAGCAACGCACGGAGTTCGCGCCTGAAGCGGAACAGCTCGAGCGATCCACTCGGGTACTCATTTACAAATCTGCCAAGTACAGTGTCGAATCACCGCTCCTCATCGGCGCCGCGTTTGCTGGGGCTGATGCAGAGATCGAACGTTCGCTCAGCGATTTTGGACTTCCCGTCGGCGTGGCGTTCCAACTCCGCGACGACCTGCTCGGGGTGTTCGGAGACCATCAAGTAACGGGCAAACCTACGGGAGACGATCTCGTCGAAGGGAAGCGAACCGTGCTCGTCACTCTCGCTCGCGGTGAACTCCCCCACACGCAGCAGCGACTGTTCGATGATCTGCTGGGAGACCCTGAGCTCGACGCGGAACAGATCGAAATGCTGCAACGTACGATTCGAGACACCCATGCGGTTCAGAAGGTCGAAGACATGATCACCCGCAACATTGAACGTGCGACTTCAGCTCTCATGGCCTCCGCGGTGCAGGATGATGCTCGAACACAGCTCGCCGCACTCGCGCATCGTGCGAGTACACGAGATTCCTAGCCCCCAGTCACCTCGAGGTGGCCGCAGAAACGCCTCTCAGTGGCTCAGAACGCGAGAGACTGCGTTGCGCGACGCACCGCAGATTTTTTGCCGGCTTGCAAAGCCGCCACGGGACGCTCACCAAGCTCCGCATTTTCGTTCAGTAGCCAAGCCACCGCCTCATCATCGGTGAAACCGGCATCGTGCAACACCAGCAAGGTTCCACGCAGGGACGGTAGGGGTTCGTCATCCTGAATGAATTCCGCGGGAATCCGCAGCACACCGTCAATGCGCACAGCCGCGAGATACCGATCTTCGATCAGTCGGCGAATCTTGCTCGGCGTGAGCCCCCAACGCTCGACGAGCTCAGGAATAGTCACATACAGAGTGTCAGACGGAATGCTCTCAACCACACCCCCCACTCTAAAGCACACCAGGTACTTCACTCCCGCAGTGGATCCGCTACACGCGGCGCGCTGTCAGCGACCGGGGCGATCTATTCCATAGAATCGGCGCGTGAGCTCCGCCCCTGCCGACCCGCTGATCGGGCAAACGCTTGATGAGCGATACGTCGTACGATCACGAATCGCACGTGGCGGAATGGCAATGGTGTATCTCGGAAATGATCTGCGACTTGAGCGCCGTGTTGCCATCAAGATCATGCATGGCCACTTGGCTGACGACGACAACTTCACTCGACGCTTCGAACAGGAAGCACGCAGCGCCGCCGGTCTCGGGCATCCGAACGTCGTCAATGTCTTCGATCAGGGCGTGCATCACGGGGTCCCCTATCTGATTATGGAGTACCTCCCAGGCATCACACTTCGGGAGCTCTTGAAACAACAGAAACGCCTCACTACTGAGCAGGCTCTGGAGATCGGGGAGGCGATTCTCGCGGGGCTTGCCGCCGCCCACGCCGCCGGGATTGTGCACCGAGATGTCAAGCCCGAGAACGTTCTCCTTGCCGATGACGGACGTATCAAGATCGGGGATTTCGGTCTCGCCCGCGCCGTGAGTGCAAACACTACTACCGGACAGGCACTGCTCGGCACGATTGCATATTTATCACCAGAGCTCGTCACCCGCGGCGTTGCTGACGCGCGCAGCGATCTCTACGCGTTCGGCATCATGATGTTCGAAATGCTCACCGGGCAGCAACCGTTCCAGGGCGAACAACCGATGCAAATCGCGTATCAACACGCCCACTCAGAGGTGCCTGCGCCCTCATCACTCGTGACTGGAGTGCCAGCAGACGTGGACTCGCTCGTGCTCTGGTGCGCGCAGCGCGAGCCTGACGCGAGGCCGCGCGATGCGGGAGTGGCGTTAGAGGCGATGCGACGCATTCGCCACGCTATGCCCCACGATGCCACTCAGGTACTCCCGACTGGCGAATTCTCGAAAGAGTGGGTAACTCCTGCGACAGCAGTCCTGAGTGACATGGATCAACAGCGCGTGGCGAGCACTGCCTCGTTTGCAGCAGGCTCGGCTCAGCCAGTCCCCCCGGTGAACCTTGTCTCATCCGCGCAGACGGTGGCCAGACGTCGTGCGCGTCGCGGCAAGGTGCTCGCGGTCGCGCTCACTGGGGCAGTAGCATTCGCTGGCTTTGCCGGATGGTGGTGGGGCCAGGGTCCAGGCTCACAGGTCACAATTCCGGAAGTAGCAGGACAGGATCTCGCCACCGCGCAAGCGAGCCTCGAAGACCTGAGCTTGCGGGTGACCATTTTTGAGTGCTCAAGCCTTGAAAGCCCGGCCGGGCTTGCGGCGCGCACAGAACCCGCTGCCGGCTCGCGAGCTGACCGCGGCAGCGAGGTGCGACTCTGCGCTTCGACAGGACCTGAAATGCTTCCCGTGCCGACTCTGGTGGGCCTCACAGCTGAACAAGCGGCAGAAACAATCGCGGCAGCCGGTTTCACGTTCGGCGAGGTCCTCGAAGAGCGCTTCGACGGCGGGAGCGAAGGCACCGTAATTGCCGCTCTCGGCGAATCCGGTGAGGGTTTAGGTGAGAGCTATCCCGAACAAGGCAGAGTCGACCTTGTCGTGTCCGCTGGCGCCATTCCCGAGGTCGCTGGTATGACCATAGATGTTGCCAGTGCGGCACTGCAGACTGCGGGGCTTACGATCGACCCCGCCCTGAACACCGAGGACTTTGACGACACCGTCCCAGAAGGCGCGGCAATTCGAGTCGTCACGGTTACCGACCCAGTACGCGTCGGCGACTCCGTTGGCTTGCATGTGTCGCGCGGGCCACAGCTCTTCGCCGTCCCGGACGTTTCTGGTATGAACGTCAACGAGGCCGCCGCAGCCCTGCGAGCCGCGGGCTTCACTGTGAGCACGGGGCTGGTGCCAGAGGGCCCCGCAGGGGCTCTCTTCGAGGTGAAAGGCACCTCGCCTGCCGCTGGAGAGATGCGTAAGGCAGGAACCGAGGTCGCACTTCGCTACATTTAGCAGCTCAGTGCGACTTCCAGCTCAGTGGGCTCGGCCCAGCTTGGGAACTAGCGGTGCTGCTTCAATTCCTCCGCCACTAAGTATGCGAGCTCGAGTGACTGAGAGTGGTTGAGACGAGGGTCGCACACCGACTCATAGCGAGTGGCGAGGGTAGCCTCGTCGATATTCTCGGTGCCGCCCAGGCACTCAGTCACATCATCACCGGTCAGTTCTACGTGGATCCCTCCGGGGAACGTACCAACCTCGCGATGTGCAGCGAAAAAGCCAAGCAGCTCGTTCATCACATCGTCGAAGCGACGCGTCTTGAAGCCCGTCGACGTCGTGATGCCGTTGCCATGCATTGGATCAGTCACCCACAGTGGTTGAGCCCCAGCATCACGCACCCCAGCAAGCAACGGTGGCAGTGTGTCGCGAATAGCCTCAGCGCCCATGCGTGTGATGAAGGTGATTCGGCCAGGCTCGCGGTTCGGATCGAGCTTATCGAGCAGTCGTAACGCATCGTCGGCGGTTGCCGTCGGGCCCAATTTCACACCAATGGGGTTACGCAATTTGGAGAGGAACTCAATGTGCGCGCCGTCAATGTCGCGAGTGCGTTCGCCGATCCACAGCATGTGACCGGAAGTTCCATAAGCTTGGCCGGTCCGAGAGTCGATGCGCGCCAACGGACGTTCGTAGTCGAGGAGCAAAGCCTCGTGACTGACGTAGAACTCGGTCTGCGTCAGCGCAGTGTGATCCACCCCGCACGCGGCCATGAAACCCAATGCACGGTCAATCTCAGCCGCGAGCGCCTCGTAGCGCTGGTAGGCGCTATTCGACACGAAGCCCTGATTCCAGGCGTGCACCTGACGCAAGTCGGCAAAACCGCCCTGAGTAAAGGCACGGATGAGATTGAGCGTCGAAGCAGACACGTGGTAGCCACGCACCAGGCGCGCCGGGTCAGCGGCACGCGACTCCGGCGTGAAATCGTAGCCGTTGACAAGATCACCCCGGTAGGCGGGCAGTGTCACACCGTCTCGTGTTTCCGTGTCACTTGAGCGCGGCTTTGCGAATTGCCCTGCCATCCGACCGACTTTAATCACCGGCATCGATGCACCGTACGTCAGCACGACCGCCATCTGCAGCAGTGTCTTCACTCGGTCACGAATCTTGTCTGCGGTCGCGCCGTCAAACGTCTCTGCACAGTCTCCACCCTGCAGAAGGAATGCTTCTCCCCGCGCTGCAGCCGCAAGTCGTTCACGCAAACGGTCAACCTCACCCGCAAACACCAGCGGGGGTTGTGAGGCGAGCTCTTCTCTAGCTGCACGCAGCGTGTCCAGATCTGGCCACTGCGGCTGCTGCTTCGCAGTGAGCTTGCGATACGAGTCCAGCCCCGTGAGTACGTCCATCGGTACGTTCTGCGCGGTTAGCTGACTCACTCTGTGCCTGCTCTCATGGGTTCAGAAACTGGTTCACAGCGCAAACGCGCTGCACATCATCCAGCCTACCGCGCGGCGTCTGTGCGAATGTGCGGTGTCTCGCGCAACCCTACGTCGTGCGGGGTTGACGGGCTGACCGCACGCTGGATGCATAGACATCAACGTACTCTTGCTCGCTCAGGCGCTGGATCTCGAACATAATCTCGTCAGTTACGCTCCGCAGAACAAAGCGATCAGCGCTCATTCCAGCGAAACGACGAAAGTCGAGAGGTTTCCCAATCACCGTCCCGATGCGCCGAATCTTCGGCACTTTCGCTCCGATCGGCATGGCTTTCTCCGTGTCAATCATCACCGCAGGGACGACAAGTGCCCCTGATTCCAGCACCAGACGCGCCACACCCGTGCGGCCACGATAGAGGCGCCCATCAGGACTGCGCGTGCCTTCCGGATATATCGCAAGCACGTCCCCTCGCTCGAGTACCGCAAGCCCAGTATTGAGTGAAGCTTCGGAGGCCTTCCCGCCGGAACGGTCAATGGGGAGTTGGCCCACCGCCAGCATGAAATTACGCACGATCCAGCCCTTCAGGCCCTTACCTGTGAAGTAATCGCTTTTGGCGAGGAAGTACACACGCCGATCGATCATCAGTGGCATGAAGAAGGAGTCAATAACAGAGAGGTGATTCCCAACAATGACAACGGGGCCACTGGCTGGGAGGTTCTCCGCTCCTTCCACCCATGGCCGATACAGAGTTTTTAAGAACGGACCAATGATGAGATGTTTAAAGATCCAATAGAACATGGGGATGCCGTCCCTTCGACTCGAAACAGACTAGCTGATTTGTAGATACCCAACGGGAAAACACATGCGGCGTGAAACAGATGCAATAGGCTGACAGCGACACCGCTGGCGAAGCCAAGGTGAGAGCCATTCGCATCCGGTCCTGGGTATCAAAGGAGCTGCCATGAACCTGTCCGAAACCCCCCTCCTCGTCCCGTCGGTTGCGACCGACAATGTCACCGATCTCCTCGAACAACGCGTGGCCTCGACGCCGGATCGCGTGCTCTTCGCAACTCCCGCTGGAGATTCCTGGAATGACATGACAGCCAGGGAATTCCGGGACAGGGTAGTTGCCGTGTCGAAGGGTCTGGTCGCTGCAGGGATCCAGCCCGGCGACCGCATCGGTCTCATGTGCAAGACCTCATTTGAATGGACACTCATCGACTTTGCCCTCTTCTATGCCGGGGCAGTGATGGTTCCCATCTACGAGACGTCCTCCGCGCTGCAGATTCACTGGATCCTTGAGGATTCAGGTGCGCGGGGGATCATCACAGAGACTCCTGATCACGCGGCACGACTCGCGGAAGTGCGCGAAGAGGCTGCTTCACTGCAGTGGGAATGGCGGCTGGATCACGGCGCTCTTGACGCTCTGATCGCCGCGGGAACCGAAGTGCCGGATGCTGAGATCGAACGTCGACGGAACATTGCCAACGGCTCTGATATTGCCACCTTGATCTACACATCTGGCTCAACTGGTCGCCCCAAGGGATGCGTACTCACCCACGCGAACTTCGTCGACCTGTCAAGAAATGCCGCCGCTGCGCTCGGAGAGGTCGTCAATCAGCCTGGCGCAGCGACATTGCTCTTCGTCACCCTTGCCCACGTGTTCGCCAGGTTCATCTCTGTGCTCGCAGTGCACGCCGGAGTGAGAGTTGGTCACCAGCCCGACACCACGAAACTCCTGCCGTCGCTGGGGAGTTTCCAGCCCACCTTCCTGCTGGCCGTTCCGCGCGTGTTTGAGAAGGTCTACAACTCCGCCGAGCAAAAGGCAGAGTCTGGTGGCAGAGGCAAGATCTTCCGCTCGGCGGCATTGGTCGCCGTTCGACACTCCGAACTTGAGATGGCTGGCGAACGCATCCCGCTCTCACTGCGCCTGAAGTTCGCATTGTTCGACAAGCTTGTGTATGCAAAGCTTCGCGAGGCTATGGGCGGCAAGGTTCGTTACGCGGTGTCAGGATCTGCCCCGCTGAGCCATTTCCTCGGCCACTTCTACCACAGCCTTGGAATCAAAATTCTGGAGGGCTATGGGCTCACCGAAACCACTGCGCCGGTAACGGTCAACCTGCCGGACAAGTTCAAGATCGGCACCGTTGGCCCAGCTCTGCCGGGACACACCATCAGGATCGCGGAAGACGGGGAGGTTGAAGTCAAGGGCATCGACGTCTTCAAAGAGTACTGGCAAAACCCCGAAGCAACCGCTGCTGTGTTTACCGCAGACGGCTTCTTCCGCACCGGGGACATCGGTTCTCTCGACGCTGACGGTTATCTCACCATCACTGGCCGCAAGAAGGAAATCATCGTCACTGCCGGCGGCAAGAACGTTGCCCCCGCAGGACTTGAAGACCCGATCCGCTCCTTCCCGCTGATCGGACAAATTGTCGCTGTTGGCGATCAGAAGCCCTTTATCTCTGCGCTCATCACCCTCGACGCTGAAATGCTGCCGACGTGGTTGAAGAATCATGATCTTGATCCCGATATGTCTCTCGAAGAGGCAGCCGCCCACCCAGCCGTTATCGCTGAGATACAGCGAGCTGTCGATCACGGCAACAAGCATGTGTCGCGCGCGGAGAGCATCCGTAAGTGGGTCATCTTGCCCACAGAGTTCACAGAGGCGAGCGGCCACCTCACTCCAAAAATGAGCATTAAGCGCGACAACATCTTGCGCGATTTCGCTGGCGAGATCGCGAAGATCTACGGCGACAACCCGCAGACGGAGTCTGTTTCCACCTCTGCGTAACGCCTAGCTGGGCCGACGATCGCGGGGAACACATCCCGCGATCGCCGGAGCCCAGACCCGTGTTTTGGGACTGCCTTAGAACCACTGCGAGGCGCGGATGCGACGCATGGCTTCGCCCCGCGACTCTCGGTCAAGCCGACTGAGATACAGCTTTCCATCCAGGTGATCACACTCGTGCTGGAGAGCCTGCGCGGTCAATCCCTCTCCCGTAATCACGACCACTTCTCCTGCGAGGTTGATCCCCCGCACCGTTGCACGCGGGTACCTCAAGACAGGAAACCAGAGTTCCGGGACAGACAAGCAACCTTCACCGGTCGGCACAGGTTCACCCTCAACTTCGACAAGCTCCGGGTTCAGCACGTAGCTGACGCGTCCGTCGAGATAGAGACTAAATGCCCGTTGGGAGTAACCGATCTGTGGCGCGGCGAGACCTGCCCTACCGTCAAAAGCGACGGTATCGCAGAGATCCGAGACCAGCGCGCGCACCCCGTCGTCAATCTGATCGATAGTGGTGCAGGGAGTGCGGAGCACTGGGTCACCAAAGAGGCGAATCTCTCTCACTGCCACGGACGCTATTCCTCCTCAATCACCAGCAGCAGATCACCGGCTTCAACGCCACGCGCGCCCATGAAGATGGTTCTCTTCACTACGCCGGAGACCGGTGCGGTGATTGCCGCTTCCATTTTCATCGCTTCAATTGTCGCAACCGGCTGTCCGATGATGACACGCTCACCCACGCCGACCTTTTGGGTCACCGTTCCAGAGAAGGGCGCAGCGACCTGACCAGGGCTTGCCGGATCGGCCTTCTCTGCAAGCACCGCATGAGTCACGACGTGCGTGTCCTTCACAAAGACAGGACGCAGCTGCCCGTTGACCCGAACCATGACCGTACGGATACCCTTATCATCCGCTTCACCGATTGCCTCCAGCCCAACATAGAGCCGAACCCCACGGTCAAGATCCACCGCGTGCTCGGCACCCGTCTCGAGGCCGTAGAGGTAATCCCCTGTGTGAAGCACCGAGAGATCACCGAAACGGTCTCGTGTCTCGAGAAACTGAGCGGTTGGCCCAGGGAAGAGTAGGCGATTGAGCGTCTCGCGACGTTCCTGCTGAGTTCCTCCGAGTAAGGCTTCATCCTCTACAGAAACGGGGGCAACGGTCACAGAGATTTCCCGACCAGCGAGCACCCGACTCCTGAACGGCTCCGGCCAACCGCCTGGAATCTCTCCGAGTTCACCCGCCAGGAAGCCAACCACCGAGTCAGGAATGTCGTAGTTCTCGGGATGTGCCTCAAAATCAGCGGGATCAGCATCAACTGCGGCAAGATGCAGCGCAAGATCACCCACGACTTTCGAGGAAGGGGTCACCTTCGGAATTCGTCCTAGGATGCGATCCGCTGCCGCGTACATGTCTTCGATCTTCTCGAAGTCGTCAGCAAGCCCGAGCGCAATCGCCTGCTGGCGAAGATTAGAGAGTTGCCCACCGGGAATCTCGTGGGTGTACACGCGCCCGGTCGGAGCTGGCAAACCAGATTCGAAGGGTCGGTACATCGTGCGAACGGCGTCCCAATACGGCTCAAGGGCAAACACCGCTTCCTGCGCAAGGCCAGTATCACGTTCGGTGTGCGCAAGCGCGGCGACCAACGCAGACAGGGAGGGCTGCGATGTGGTTCCTGACATCGGTGCCGAAGCAGCGTCGACGGCATCCACCCCTGCTGCGGCTGCGGCCAACAGCGTGGCAAGCTGGCCGCCTGGTGTGTCATGGGTGTGCAGGTGCACGGGCACATCAAACCGTTCGCGAAGAGCGGTGACCAGTTTTGCCGCCGCCCCGGGCCGCAGCAGGCCCGCCATATCCTTGATCGCCAAGATATGCGCGCCTGCATCGACAATCAGCTCGGCAAGACGTAGGTAGTAGTCCAGCGTGTACTTGTTCTCAGCTGGATCGAGCAAATTACCGGTGTACGACATCGCAACTTCGGCGACGGCACTCCCGGTCTCGCGCACCGCATCGATCGCCACGCGCATCTGGTTGACGTCGTTTAACGCATCAAAGATTCTGAAGATGTCTACGCCGGTTGCCGCAGCTTCGCGCACAAAGGCTCGTGCAACCTTCGCCGGGTAGGGCGCATAACCGACGGTATTCTGTCCACGCAGCAACATCTGAATCGGCACGTTCGGCAATGCCTCCCGCAGACCTGCGAGTCGTTCCCAGGGGTCTTCAGACAGAAAACGGAGTGCGACGTCGTAGGTGGCACCGCCCCAGGCTTCAACCGAGAGCAACTGCGGCGTCAGCCGTGCCACGTGCGGTGCAACTGCGAGCAGGTCTCGGGTCCGGACTCTCGTAGCCAGCAGGGATTGGTGTGCGTCACGAAAGGTCGTCTCGGTCACGGCCAACGCGGTCTGCTGGCGTAGCGAACGCGCAAATTCCTCAGGACCAAGCTCAAGCAGGCGCTGTCGGTTGCCTGCCGGCTCCGGTGCATCGAGATTCACAATCGGGAGCTTCACCTCGGGTCCGATGAGGCTCGGGCGCTTTCCGTTCGGCGTGTTGACGGTCACGTCCGCGAGATACTGCAACATGCGGGTAGCTCGGTCTTGAGGCTTGTTGAGCGTCAACAGCTCTGGCCGTTCTTCGATGAACGAGGTGCTCACGTCTCCGGCCTGAAAATCAGCGTCATCCAGCACTGCCTGCAAGAACGGGATATTCGTTGCAACGCCGCGAATACGGAACTCGGCAAGTGCCCGTCGCGCACGCACTACTGCGGCGGAGAAATCACGACCGCGGCAAGTCAATTTCGCAAGCATCGAATCGAAGTGCGGACTGATGTGCGCTCCGGGGTTAATGGTGCCGCCGTCCAAACGCACTCCCCCGCCACCGGGTGAACGGTAGGTAGTGATTCTGCCCAAGTCGGGACGGAAACCGTCTGCGGGGTTTTCCGTCGTGATCCTGCACTGCAGTGCAGCGCCGCGGAGGTGGATTCGGTCCTGTGTCAGGCCAAGATCGGCGAGGGTCTCCCCCGCTGCGATACGCATCTGCGCCTGGACCAGGTCAACATCAGTGACTTCCTCGGTCACCGTGTGCTCCACCTGGATCCGTGGGTTCATCTCGATAAAGACGTGCTGCCCCGCACGCTCTCCTTCAGTATCCAGGAGGAATTCAACCGTGCCCGCGTTCTCATAGCCAATGGAGCGTGCGAACGCGATCGCATCGCGGGTCAGCGCATCGCGAACAGCGGGGTCCAGATTGGGTGCGGGGGCAATCTCCACGACCTTCTGGTGACGACGTTGCACCGAGCAGTCACGTTCGTAGAGGTGGACGGTCGCACCGGTGCGGTCAGCGAGTACCTGCACCTCAATGTGCCGAGGTCTCAGCACCGCCTGCTCGATAAACATGGTCGAGTCGCCGAATGCGCTGTCTGCCTCTCGCATTGCCGCTTCCAGTGCATCACGCAGGTCCGCTTCGCGCTCTACTCGTCGCATGCCCCGGCCGCCGCCGCCAGCAACGGCCTTGGCAAATACCGGGAAGCCGATTTCACGCGCACCCGCAATCAACTCATCAAGATCACGCGAAGGTTCGGTGGATCGCAGCACTGGGACACCTGCGGCAATCGCATGCTGTTTTGCGGCGACCTTGTTACCCGCCATTTCGAGAGCAGCTTGGCCCGGTCCAATGAAGGTAATGCCAGCGGCAGCGGCAGCGGCAGCGAGATCCGGGTTCTCTGACAGGAATCCGTACCCGGGATAAATGGCGTCTGCGCCACACTCGCGCGCAACGCGCACAATTTCGGCCACGTCAAGGTAGGCGCGGACGGGATGCCCCTCCGTACCTATGACGTAAGCCTCGTCTGCTTTCAGCCGGTGCAGTGAATTGCGGTCCTCGTAAGGGAACACTGCGACCGTCTTTGCGCCCAGTTCATAGGCCGCACGAAAGGCCCTGATAGCAATTTCTCCGCGGTTAGCGACCAGGATTTTTTTGAACAATGCGGCTCCTCTGCCTTCTGCGCCCAGAAAAATACAACTGCCCGCCACACAGACTACAGGTGCTCGGACCGGCACACCCTCTTGATATCGAGATTGCTCTGTGCGTGTCCTTTTCTCGCAGCGAACGTGAGGCCGCGTTCGAATAGACTCATCACGTGCATGTTCTCAGTGTGAGCTCTCTCAAAGGCGGCGTCGGCAAGACCACCGTGGCTCTGGGCCTTGCCTCAGCCGCATTCTCGCGCGGCCTTCGCACCTTGGTCGTCGACCTAGATCCACAGGCCGACGTCTCGACCGGCATGGACGTCAATCCTGAGGGGTACGCAAATATTTCGGACGTTCTCGAGAACCCGAAGGAGAAGACCGTTCGCTCTGCAATCGCGCCGAGTGGGTGGAATCGCTATCACGAAGGCGCCATCGATCTCCTTGTCGGCAGCCCCTCGGCCATTAACTTCGACGGCCCGCACCCCTCAGTGCGGGAGATCTGGAAGCTCGAAGAAGCACTCGCAAGTGTCGAGAAAGACTACGACCTGGTGCTGATCGATTGCGCTCCGTCACTGAACGCACTCACCCGCACGGCGTGGGCAGCGAGTGATCGCGTCCTCGTGGTTACCGAACCCGGCCTGTTCGCTGTGTCAGCTGCCGACCGCGCACTGCGGGCCATCGAAGAGATTCGTCGTGGCGTCAGTCCACGGCTTCAACCCCTTGGAATCCTGATCAACCGCACACGACCACAGTCGATGGAGCATCAGTTCCGCATCAAGGAACTGAAAGAGATGTTTGGCCCGCTGGTGCTTAGCCCTCAGCTCCCGGAACGGACCTCGCTGCAGCAGGCGCAGGGTGCAGCAAAACCTGTGCATATGTGGCCAGGCGAAGCAGCGCAAGAGATGGCTGGCTACTTCGACCAGGTGCTGGATCGCGTCTTGCGCTCGGCTGGAATTGACGGCGAGACTGGCGCAGCAACGGTGAGTACTTCAGTTCCTGAAGCGCAGGTGGTCAACGAAGGTTCAGTAGACGAAGGTCGCGCTGGATCTGATACGTCCTCGAACGCGTAGCCGCAGAGAGGCACTCACGCCGCAGCATGATTACGTGTGCGTTGCGTGGCGGAGGAAAAGCTCAGCGTCAGGAGATCTTCCGCGCCGCACGGCGGACAGAAAGCTCGTCCGTCGAAGCGTTGTCTTCCGAGCGATGCTCGTCCATATCCACCAGAGTCGATTCGACTTCACGCAGCACTTTTCCAACTGCGATGCCGAACACACCCTGTCCGCGACTCACCAAGTCGATCACTTCGTCATTCGAAGTACACAAGTACACACTCGCACCGTCACTCATGAGTGTGGTCTGTGCGAGGTCGTGCACACCGGCCTCGTTCAGCTGCGCCACTGCGGTGCGAATCTGCTGCAGAGAGATACCCGTGTCAAGAAGTCGCTTCACTAACTTCAAGACAAGAATGTCCCGAAATCCGTATAGTCGCTGCGAACCCGAGCCACTCGCGCCTTGAACCGTGGGTTCGACCAGGCCGGTACGAGCCCAGTAGTCGAGTTGTCGGTAACTGATGCCGGCTGCACGAGCCGCAACCGCTCCCTTAAACCCACCATCCTTGTTCGGCTGCGGCAGTCCATCCTGGAATAGAGGTGCAACGACGGTGCGTGCCGACGCAGATGACACGGAGTTCTCCATTGCGTTCCTCTCTGCGCGCGTCACTCACGCACGACAACCCTAACGGTATCTGTGTGGGGTGCGTCATGCAACGACCGCCGCCACCGAGTCTTATTGAGTGTCAGAACTACTGACGACCGAGCCTACGTCGTAGCACGCCTTGCCGCACCGTTCCCAGCAGGTCTGCGAGCTCGAGCGCTGACTCCTCGCCGCCCGGGCGGTCTTGCCGCTCCCCTCTGGACTCGAGGGAGTGCACGATGAGCTCAGCATCACGTTCAGCTGCGACTCGCATGGCTCGCAAGTGACGCGGGGTGATCCCGCGCTCGGCGAGTCGCATCAGCGCAGAAAGTTCTGACACTGTTTCCTGCGGAAATACTTCAGCCGCGGGGAGGAGACCCGCCGCGATGGCTTCGCCAACAAATCGCGCAGAAGCGCCAGTTTGCCTCTGCAACTCAGCTCGAGACAGCAAACGGTGCGGGCGGAGAATACTCGCAACACTGCGAGGAGTCACACCCGGAATGATCGGGTCTCTTCCCTGATCAAGCTCACCGAGCATCTCAGCGATGACTTTGAGGGGAAGGTAGTGCTCTCGTTGCAGCGTCAGGATGAGTCGCAATCGCTCAACATGAGCTTGGGAGAACTTTCTGTATCCGGATTTAGTGCGCTCAGGATTCACTAAACCCTGCTCCTCGAGGAAGCGAAGCTTCGAAGGACTCAGGTCGCCGAATTCACTGTGCAGTCGTTCAAGAACCTGGCCGATGCTCAGCAGCGCAGCGCCCTCAGTCGCTGAGGCAGTTGCAGCTACCACTTGCTAGGCCTGATAGGGAAGATCAAAACGCGAAGCGAAGAAGGTGAACTTGAATTTCCCAACTTGCACTTCAACTCCGTCCTCAAGCAGGCGGTCCGCGTCGATCCGGCCACCTTCAACATACGTGCCGTTCAGCGATCCCAAATCACGGACCACGAAACGAACCCCATCGCGACGAAACTCTGCATGTCGACGGGAGACGGTGACATCATCGAGAAAGATATCAACTTCAGGGTGGCGCCCCGCCACCGTTGACTCCTGGTCGAGCAGGAAACGAGCTCCGAGGTTCGCTCCTCGGCGCACCACGAGGAGCGCAGCCCCGGAAGGAAGCGCTTCTACCGCCTCAAGTTCCCCGATACTCAGGTCAGTAGTTCGCGCACGAACCATCGCTCCTAGATCATCTCGAAACTGCTCCGTAGCGCGGACTTCGGTCAGGTCGGGTCGGTGCTCCTGATGATCAGCTTTCACGTCGTCACTCACCTCCGTGTTTCCCTTCCAAGTGCCTCAATCGCCCGGTACACCTACGCTATCGCAGCCAGCGTTGCTACGCATCCTGCGCACACCCCCTGGCACAGACAGCTCGCGCGCATGTGCGTGCTACGCCATCAGGATTCGTGACTCTCCAAGAAATCGTAGACTTCATGCGAGTCCACACCAGGAAAAGTCCCTGTTGGGAGTGCGGCAAGCAGACTCGTGGGCGTCGCGGCTTCTGGCCAGGCAGCAGCTTCCCACTTCCTAATCAGTTCTTCCGAAGCGCGCCTACAGCACCGCTCATCAGGGCAGAAAGACTGCGTTCGGTGCGCAGTCTCACGACCCCGGAACCACTTTACTGCGTCGAACGGCACCCCCACACTCACCGAGTACTGCCCTTCCTTGGCCTTCTCGACACGTGAGGTACACCAATACGTTCCTCCCGATGACATGTCCGTGTACTGATACCAAGGATTGAACAGATCGGGCTGACTAAACACCGTTCGCGCAGTCCAATTGCGGCAGACGATTGAACCTTCCAGATTCCCCAGGGCGTCAGACGGGAAACGCACGCCATCATTTTCATAAGCCTTAATGAGCGTGCCAGATTCATGTACCTTCATGAAGTGGACGCTGAGATCGAGGTGCTCGGTGGCAAGATTGGTGAAACGGTGTGCGGCCATTTCGTAGGAGACACCAAAGGCATCACGCAGATCCTCCATAGAGATCTGGCGATTCTTTTTGGCTTCACGCAGCTGCGTCACCGCTGTCTTCTCGGGTAACAGCACCGCCCCGGCCAGATAATTCGCCTCCACGCGCTGTCGCAGGAAATCACCGTAGTTTCGAGGTTCCTCATGCTCACACACCAGGCTCGCCAAAGCCCGAAGAATCGGCGCGCGCAGGTCGCGAGACGGTAGGTGAGAACTCAAGTACACGCGATGGTTTCGGCGGTCAATCACAGATCGTGTCGAATGCGGCAGGTCGCCGACATAGTGCAGGGTAAACCCGAGTTTCTCCGCAATATTCGAGATCATCTGATGCGAGACGGGTCCGCCCGAGTATCCGCCCCCCTCAAGAAGCTCACGGGCAGCAAGTTCCAACTCGGAGAAGTAGTTCCCGCGCAGGCGCATCTCGGAACGCAATTCAGTGTTGGCACGACGGGCTTCTTCCGGGGTAGCCGCTCGCTCGCGGTGCAGACGCTCAACCTCCTGATGAAGCCCGAGAACGGCTTTGAGAGTGTCATCAGGAGTAGTTTTTGAAACACGAATCGGCTGGATCCCCAACGATAGGAACACCGAACCGCGTTGCGCCCGCTCAACCGCAATCTCCAACGCCGCGCGCTCACTGGGTGCTTCATCCATCAAGAGCTCATCGACAGAACACTCAAGCGCCTGCGCAAGCGCGCGGAGAATCGGAAGGCTAGGCTCCCTCTTCCCGTTCTCGATCGCTGAGACCTGCGAGGGGGCGCGTTCGATGGCCGCGGCGAGCTGTTCGAGCTTTAGCCCCAACTGGGTACGACGCTCACGGACCCGACGCCCCAGGGTGAGTGCGTCTGCTGCCTCTTCCTCCGGCGCCGGCACCAGAGTTGCAGGTGGTGTGCGCACCTGATCGCGTGCAAGCTGCGCCGGACCCGCCGTTCCGCGGTGCACTGCGGCACGCCGCTGTTGCTCGTTGGCGGTGTTCCCTGTGGTCATGTTCTCTATGGTGCCAGACACTGGAAATTCCCCCAAACAGAAATACTGATGAATTTCACCCCCAATTCCATGCAGACGCCACCGGAGAATCCCCTGATCATGGAAACACGACCAGCAAACGTTCCCAACAAAGGACTCACATCATGACCACTCTGCAGGCCACTTCAGCCAGTACTCGAACTTTTGAGGCATCAACCGAGCCTCGCATTGAGGTGTTGGGACGGTCACTGCCGCGAGGAGAAGAAATCCTGACTCCCCCAGCTCTAGCCTTCCTCACGGAACTTCATCATCGTTTCGCGGGAGCACGCCATGATCGGCTCGCAGAGCGTCAGCGTCGACGCTATGAGATCGGCAACGGTCGCGACCCACGGTTCCGCGAGGACACGAGGGTCATTCGGGAGGATCCGCACTGGCAAGTCGCTGGTCCGGGCCCAGGATTGGAGGATCGTCGCGTTGAGATCACTGGACCGACCGACGCAAAAATGACGATCAATGCTTTGAATTCCGGCGCCCGCGTGTGGCTCGCAGATCTCGAAGACGCCACCAGTCCCACCTGGGCGAATGTCATTGGCGGTCAGGTTTCCCTGTTCGATGCGATCCGTGACCAGCTCCAATACACGAGCCCCGAGGGCAAGGACTATCGCGTCACCGCGGAACGCACCCCGACCATCGTGATGCGGCCGCGCGGCTGGCACCTGGTTGAGAAGCACATTCGCTTCACCGATGCACAGGGTCGAGCGGGGGCAGCCTCCGGAAGCCTGGTCGATTTCGGCCTGTATGCGTTCCACAATGCCGAAGAGCTCGTGAAGCGAGGCCGCGGCCCCTACTTTTACATCGCAAAGCTCGAGTCGAGCGAAGAAGCGAAGCTCTGGGATGACATTTTCACCTTCACGGAAGCTGCTCTCGGTTTAGCGCACGGCACAATCCGCGCCACCGTGTTGATCGAGACACTCCCGGCCGCTTTCGAGATGGAAGAAATCCTTTATGTCATGCGGGACCACATCGCCGGGCTGAACGCGGGACGATGGGACTACATTTTCTCCATCATTAAGAACTATCGCGGCCGCGGAGCCAGGTTCGTTCTGCCAGATCGCAGCGAGGTGACGATGACTGTGCCGTTCATGCGTGCATATACCGAGCTGCTGGTGAAGACCTGTCACAAGCGCGGTGCTCATGCCATCGGAGGGATGAGCGCGTTCATTCCGAATCGACGCGACCCAGAAGCCACCGCACGTGCAGAAGAAAAGGTGCGCGCAGATAAACGGCGCGAGGCGAGCGATGGATTCGACGGCACATGGGTTGCGCATCCCGACCTCATTCAGGTTGCACAAGCCGAATTCGATGCCGTGCTCGGGAACAAGCCGAACCAGGTGGATCGACAGCGTGATGACGTGCATGTGACAGCCTCGCAGTTGCTGGATGTTCGCATCGGACGAGACATCACCGAATCCGGTGTGCGGGAAAACGTGTCAATCGGCTTACGATACATCGAGGCTTGGTTGCGCGGGCACGGTGCGGTAGCCATTGACAACCTCATGGAAGATGCGGCGACCGCTGAAATTAGCCGTTCGCAAATCTGGCAGTGGATCCACCAAGATCAGGCCACCAAGGAGGGGGTTCAGATCACCCGACAGTGGGTGGAACACCTGATGCGAGAGACGCTTGAGAGTTTTGAGCGTTTCGAAGGCGACCGGTTCGACGACGCGGCCGAGCTCTTCGCCGAGGTCGCGCTCGGCGACCAGTTCCCCGCTTTCCTCACGCTCCCCGCGTACAGTCGGTACCTCGTCGACGCGTAATCGCCGGGGGTGGATCAGGTGGAGGGCCCCAGGCGAAGCCCAGGGCCCTCCACCGCCTGCTCAGGGCATCGGATTCTGGCGACTGGCTCGTTCGATCGCGGGCCCGAGCTCATCGACCACCAGCGTACGCGTGTCGTATTGGCCGGTGCGATAGGCCGCCCGTCCCACCATGTGAGCTGCGACCGGGGCCGTCAGTGACTGAAAGACGAAGACCGGGAGCAGCGCGAGGAGCGTCACCCAGGAGCGCTGGTCGAGGGCGATCGCGGCGATCACGAGCAGCAGCCCGAATATCTGCGGCTTGGTGGCAGCGTGCAGACGGCTGAGCGCGTCGGGGAAGCGCAGCAGTCCGAGAGCGGCAGCGACCGAGAGCGCGGCCGCCCCGATGATGCAAACCAGTGCCGCGGCGTCCCAGATCCAGTCAGTCATGAGGTTCCCTCCCCCGGCTCTGCCGCGCGTGCGCGGCGCTTGACGAAGCGAGCCACCACGATGGTCGCGAGCACCGCGGTAGCGGCGATCCCGGTCATCAGCGCGATGCCATCGGTGTGATTGCGCAGCACCATATCGGCTCCGACCGCCAGGATCAGTGTGGTGAGCAGCACGTCGGAAGCGATCATCCGATCGAGGATCGTCGGGCCGCGGACAATGCGGATGATCGTGATGATCGCTGTCGCCGTGAGACCCGCGATGACCGCGACCACCGCGATTCCAGAGAGCACGCTCATTTCAGGGCCTCCAGATCTCGAGACGAGCCGATCGCGCGGATCAGAAGCTCCTCGATGCGCCGGGTCGCTGTACGCGCGCGTCTGATCTCCCGTTCGGTGGGGGTGTTCAGCACGTGGAAGTACAGCGTGGAGGCGTAGCGATCCACATCGACAACGATCGATCCCGGAATCAGTGATGCCGTCAGCGCGACCATGGTCAGGATGAAGTCCGATTCGGTCTGCAGCCGGATCGCGATGATCGAGGTGCGCGGCGGGGGCCCCGGTCGCATCGTCAACCAGGCGACCTGCACGGACGCGGCTGCGAGGTGGGAGAAGAAGTAGGCGAGGTAGCGCAGGGCCCACCACGGGTTGAAGCGCTCGGCGATCAGCACGGGCGGCAGATAGAAGAGTCGCACCGCCACCAACGAGACGAGGATTCCACTGACCACCGACATCGCGGAAACCTCGTGCCACAGCGCCACCCAGGTGCACACCAGGCCGATCATCAGCGGAATCTCGCGGAGCCGGAAGCGTCGCTCGCTGCGCGTCTGATCACCGCTCATCGTCCACCTCCACCGGCCAGGTTCGTCCGCTGCCGCCGCCCAGACCGGCATCGGGCTCGGGCGACAGCACCCGCTCGGCGAGCTCCACCGGCCGGGTCAGTGCATCGCCTGCACGCTCGGAGTAGGCATAGAGCGGGCCCGCTCCCAGCGTCAGCAGCACACTGACCGCCACCATCCCTGCGGTGGCTCCGACCATCAGACCGGGGATCTGCCGCTGCTCCTGTCGCGGAATCGCATCGGGAGCATCGTGCAGGCGCCCGAGCAGGGCATCCTCCCGATCGCGGAGCACCAGTGCTTCGGTCGTCGTCGGCGCCGCCGCACCCGGCTCGCCCAATGCGGAGGCTCGAGTTCGCCAGAAGGCGAGGCTCCACACGCGCGCGAGCGCATAGAGCGTCAGCAGGGAGACCAGCGCGCCGACCCCGATCAGCCAGTAGGTTCCCGGTGAGGCGATCTCGACTCCGGCCTCGAAGAGTCCCAGCTTGCCGATGAATCCCGAGAACGGTGGAATGCCACCGAGGTTGAGCATCGGAATGAAGAACAGCACCGCGATGATCGGCGCTGCCCGCAGCAAGCCGCCGAGGGAGGTGAGCGATGTGGATCCCCCCTGCCGCTCGATGAGACCGACCGCGAGGAACAGCGTGGTCTGCACGATGATGTGATGGGCGATGTAGTAGATGGTGGCGGTGAAGCCCGCCGCCGTGGCCATGCCGATGCCGAAGATCATGTAGCCGATGTGGCTGATGAGGGTGAACGAAAGCAGACGCTTGATATCGAGTTGCGAGACCGCACCGAGGATTCCGACGACGAGGGTCAAGGCGGCCACGATCAACAGCAGCGTGTCGACACTCGACAGCGGGAACAGCTGAGTCTGACTGCGGATAATCGCATACACACCCACTTTGGTGAGGAGCCCGGCGAAGACCGCCGTGACCGGGGCCGGCGCCGTCGGGTAGGAGTCGGGGAGCCAGAAGGCCAGCGGGAAGATCGCCGCTTTGATGCCGAAGGCGATGAGCAGCAGCAGATTCAGAACGAGCTGCACCTCGCTCGGGAGTTCCGCGATGCGCACGGTGAGCTGCGCCAGGTTGACAGTCCCCGTGGCCATATAGATCGCGCCGATGCCGGCGAGGAAGAGGATCGACGAGACCAGCGACACCACCACATAGGTGATTCCGGCGCGAATGCGCGGGCCGGTGCCGCCCAGAGTGATGAGCACGTAGCTGGCGACCAGGAGGATCTCGAAACCGACATACAGATTGAAGAGGTCGCCGGCGATGAATGCATTGCAGACTCCGGCGCCGAGCACGAGATACGTCGGGTAGTAGATGGAGACCGGTGTGTCCTCATCGCCGTCGGCGAGTCCCTGCCCCAAAGAGAAGACCAGCACCGCGAGCAGCACCACCGTGGAGACGACGAGCATCAGCGCGGAGAGGCGATCCACCACGAGCGAGATGCCGAATGGAGCCGCCCACCCTCCGACCTGCATCACGAGCGTGCCCGCGGAATCCACCGCCCACATCAGCACGGCGCTGACGAGGAGCATGACGGAGAGCGCCGCGACCGTGATGGTCTGCTGGGCGCGTCGACGACCCGGGAGAGCCAACGTGAGGGCAGCGCTCCCCAGCGGGATCAGCACGACAAGCGGGATCCAGGCGGTCATCGCTCTTCCTCCCTCGCCTGTTCCGGTTCTGCGAACTCCTGGGTCCGCGCGAGCTCGCTATCGGTGACCTCTTCGGTGGTGAATCCCTCGGCTTCGGCGAGACCCATCTCCTGCTCCTCCACGCGCACGGCGTCTTCTTCGCCCTGTCGCGCCAGGCGCCACGAACGGTAGATCAGCGCGAGCATGAAGGCACTCACTCCGAAGGTGATCACGATGGCCGTCAGAATCAACGCCTGCGGCAACGGATCGCTCATCTCCGCCGCATCCCCCGTACCCACCAGAGGCGCGAGTCCGAATTCGCCCGAGGAGAGGAACAGCAGCAGGTTCGTGGCGTTTCCGACGAGAATGAATCCCAGGAGCACCCGGGTCAAGGAACGGTCCAGCAGCAGATACACACCGCCGGCGTAGAGCATGACCATCACGATCAGCAGCACGAGCGACAGCGTCATGACCACTCACCTCGCAGTGCCCCCTCGCGCTCGCGGTCGGATCGCTCCTGCCGATCGACCTCCGCGCCGAGGCTGCGAAGCACATCGAGGATCAACCCGAACACGACGAGATACACCCCGATATCGAAGAGGGTCGAGCTGACCAGAGGCAGGATTCCGAACGGCCCGAGGTCGAGGTCGATCCAGGCTGAGGCGAGCGCTGCCTGCCCGAAGAAGAGCGGCAGGATCGCCATCGTTGCGGCGAGGGCGAGGCCCGCGCCCAGGATGCGACCCGCATCGATCGGCACCGTTGCACCGAGCTCGGCGCTGCCGCCCGCGAGGTAGCGGGCCACAAGCGCGAGACCCGCGACGAGTCCCCCGGCGAATCCGCCGCCGGGTGTGTTGTGGCCGGTGAGCAAGAGGTAGAAGGAGAGCACGATGAGCGCGTGGAAGACGACCCTGACCACCACCTCCAGGAGGATGGAACGACGCGACGGATCGAGGTTCCTGCCTGCCAACAGCCACGTGCTGCGCTGCGCCGGATCCTGCGGGTCATCCACCCGCTTGAGATAGTCGCGCACTCGCAACCGCGCCTCGCGTCGGCTCAGCTTCGGAAGCGTATCGATTCGGGTCTTCACGAACACCAGAGATGCCACACCGGTCGCCGCCGCGAGCACCACCGACAGCTCGCCCAGTGTGTCCCAACCGCGGATATCGACCAGTGTGACATTGACGATGTTGGATCCGTGACCGCCCGCATAGGCGAGATCGGGGAACTGGAGAGAGATGGGGTCGGCGACGCGTGCGCCCATGGCGATGATCGCGACGGCGCCGAGCGTGAGCCCCACTGCGAGTCCGATCAGTGCCCGGGCCCATCGGGTCGAGCGATTGGCGCGCACCCCGATGTGCTGCGGAAGCCGCCGGATCACGAGCACGAAGGCGATCAGTGTCACCGTTTCAACGAGTGCCTGGGTGAGCGCAAGATCTGGTGCGCCGTGCAGCATGAACAGCGCTGCCATGCCGTAGCCCGTGACGCCGACGAGCACGACGGCCTGAAAGCGCGTGCGAGCACGCAGCGCGTAGAGCGCGGCCAGGATCATGACGACGGCGATCGAAGACTGTGAGGGAGACGTGCTCCAGGAGAGCTCCTGGCCCCCGGGAATCGCGATGGCAACCGGAATCGCCAAGACACCGACCATCACCACCAGGATCACGGAAAGATAGAACGGCAGCGAGCCGCGCTGAGTCAATGAGGTGACGCGAATCGCGAGCACGTCGATCCAGTGCGTCGCCACCCAGTAGAGATGCGACCCCGAGAATCGCTCTGGGATTCCTGGGAATCGCAGGGTGAGTCGACTCGCCCAGACAGCGATCGCCGCTCCGACACCGATGACCAAGATCGAGAGGCCGAGGGCAGGGGTCAGGCCGTGCCACAGCGCGAGATGCTCCGGCTCCAAGGCACTCGGGTGTATCGCGCGCCGCAACCAGCCGTCGAGCCAGGGAGCGGCGAGCCCCCCGCCGAGCGCGAGCAGGGTGAAGACCACCGGAGCGACCAGGATACTCGCGGACTCGCGGTGCACGAGTGTGCAGCTGCTCACCCCGCGCTTGCTGGCGAAGGCGCCCCACAGGAAGCGACCCATGTACGCGACCGTCAGCATGCTTCCGAGCACCGAAGCCACCAGTGCGAACCAGGCGATCGGTTGCACCGGCGCCAGCACGACGAGTTCGGCGAACACGGATTCCTTGGCGACGAAGCCAAGAAACGGGGGAAGTCCCACCATGGACGCAGCCGCAGCGGTGGTGGTCACCGCGAGCACCGGAACCTGCCTGCCGAGCCCGCTGAGCGACCTGAGGTCACGAGTGCCGGTGCTGTGATCGATGATGCCGACGGCGAGGAACAACGGCGCCTTGGCGACCGCATGCGCCAGCAACAGCGCGAGACCGGCAAAGCTCGTCAGTGGATCGGCCAGACCGAAGATCATCACCAAGAAACCGAGCTGACTGACGGTGCCGTGCGCGACGATCAGCTTCAGATCGAACTGCCGCAGCGCGCGTATGCCGCCGTTCAACATAGTGATTGCTCCGAGAATCACCAGTGTCTCGCGATAGCCGGGGACGTCGGAGAAGCCCGGCTCCATGCGAGCGATCAGGTAGATTCCCGCCTTCACCATCGCCGCCGCGTGGAGGTACGCACTCACCGGGGTCGGTGCCGCCATGGCACCCGGGAGCCAGAAATGGAACGGGAAGATCGCCGACTTCGAGAGTGCACCGACCAGCACCAGGAATACCGCGACGGTAGCAGCGGTGCCGACCGGCGGATCGGCGACGATCACCGCAAGCGAAGCACTTCCCGCGGAAACCGAGAGAATCACGAGGCCCACGAGCATGACAAGACCGCCGAACGTGGTCACAATCAGGGCCTGAAGCGCTGCGGATCGCGCTGTGCGTTGGCGATGTGCCTGCCCGATGAGCAGGAAGGAGAAGACTGTCGTCGCCTCCCAGAAGATGAACAGCAAGAACACGTTGTCGGAAAGCACCAGGCCCAGCATCGACACCATGAACCCGACGAAGACCGCACCGAATCTGGCGAGCCCGTCCTCGGAGTCCTCGAAGTAGTTCTTGCAGTAGATCAGAATGAGCGCGCCCGCCCCGGTGACGAGCAGGGCGAACAGCAGCGCGAGCACGTCGAGACGCAGCTCAAGATCGAGCGAGAGCTGCGGCAGCCAGGGGACCGATTCGCTGACGGCACTCCGGGCGAACACAAGTGGCGCCTGCAGAGCGAACGCCATGAAGAGGGCAGCCGGCACCAATGCCAGCAGGAGAAAACCGCGGCTCTGCAGTCGTCGGATGAGCGGGTAGGCGATGAGCGCGGTGATGGAAAGCGCAAGAAGCGCCATTGCCATCACACCCATGCGCATCCTCCCTCGCTCGTCCTCCAACGAGTCTATCGGAGGCGAAATGTGCAAAAAAAAGGGGCTGGTCTCGAATCGAGACCAGCCCCAATGAAGAGGTCCGGCGGTGTCCTACTCTCCCACACCCTCCCGAGTGCAGTACCATC
>CAZTBS010000002.1:0-89074 GCA_964612125.1 uncultured Leucobacter sp.
CAGCTTGGCTAGAGCGCCCGCTTTGGGAGCGGGAGGTCGCAGGTTCGAATCCTGTCGCCCCGACACAAGTGCAGCGGTCCACCGCACGCGCAACACCCGCGAAAATCGACACTGAGAGGCCAAATTGCCGAAGACCAATGCTGAGAAGCTCACTCCGACCCGTGTGAAGCTGACTGTCGCGATCACGATCGACGAACTCGAGCCGCACCTCAAGCAGGCCTACAAGACAATCTCAGAGCAGGTCTCGATTCCCGGTTTCCGGAAGGGTCGCGTGCCCGCACCGATCATCGATCAGCGTCTCGGTCGTGAGGCAGTGGTTGAGCAAGCAGTGAACTCTTCACTCGATGAGTTTTACCAGATCGCACTCGCGGAAACCGATACCCGCCCGATGAGCCGCCCGTCAGCGGACGTTGAGCAGTGGTTGGATCCGAAAGATCCCGCAAGTGAACTCCTCCTCGCATTCGAGGTTGAGGCGCGTCCTGAGTTTGCACTTCCCGAATACGACGGTCTCAAGATCACCGTTGACAACGTCGAAGTTGGAGATGACGCGGTTGAGGCCGAGCTCACCAAGCTTCGGGAGCGTTTTGGCACACTGAATACCGTTGACCGGCCGGCCAAGACTGGCGATTTCGTTGAGATTGATCTCGTCGCCCGTATCGATGGCGCCGAGGTTGACCAGGCCACTGGTGTCTCTTACGAGGTGGGTGCCGGGAACATGCTGCAGGGCCTTGACGAAGCCGTTGAGACCCTGACCGCTGGAGAATCAACCACATTCACCTCACAGCTGCTCGGAGGTGAATTTGAAGGCCAGGACGCAGAGGTTGAAGTCTCGGTCACCGCAGTCAAGGAGCGTGAACTCGCAGCGGCCGACGACGATTTTGCGCAGCTTGCCAGCGAATTCGACACCATCGCCGAACTGCGCGAAAGCCTTGCTGAGCAGGCGAAGCAAGCGGCAGTTTTCGCACAGGGTCGTCAGGCTCGGGATCTCTTCACTGAGAAGCTGATTGAGCTGGCTGGTATCCCGGTTTCTGAGGTACTTGTCGAAGAAGAAGTGCATCGTCATCTTGAGGGCGAAGGCCGTCTTGACGACGATGAGCACCGTGCCGAGGTCCAGGAGTCTTCTGCAAAGCAGATTCAGTTGCAGCTTCTGCTCGACGCAATCTCTGAGGCAGAGAAGGTAGTACCGACCCAGAACGAGCTGTCGCAGTACATCTTCCAGTCCGCACAGCAGTACGGTATGGATCCCTCACAGTTCTTGCAGGCACTCGGCCAGGGCGGCCAGATGGGCGTCATCATCGGTGAGGTCACCCGCAACAAAGCACTGGCGATTGCCCTTTCCAAGGCTGAGGTCGTGGATCAGGATGGCAACGCCGTTGATCTGAGCGAGTTCACCGCAGTCAATGATGAGGCCGTGGCTGAGGTTATCGACGAGGCCGAAGAAATTGTCGAGGCTGCCGAGGAAGCTACGGCAGCTTCTGCCGAGGAAGCAGCTGCCGAGGAAGCCCCGGCGCCAGCGAAGAAGAAGCCTGCGGCTAAGAAGAAAGCCGAGAAGCCTGCAGCTGACGCAGAGTAATTGGTGCACGGAGAAGATCCCCGCTTCTGAGAAGCGGGGATCTTCTCCGTTTTCGGGCAACGATCCACGCGGCCGGTGTGCCCAGGGCGAACATGACCGCGCACCGCTCGGTGAGTCGGTAGCCTCAATAGCAGAGACCAATCGAAGGAGCGCCGCATGGCAGAAAACATGCCGCCGAACAGCGTGTTCGAGCGACTGCTAAAAGACCGGATTATCTGGCTCGGCAGCGAGGTTCGGGACGATAACGCCAACGAGATCTGTGCCAAGATTCTCTTGCTCGCCGCTGAAGACCCCGAGGCAGACATTTATTTGTACATCAACTCACCCGGTGGCTCGATCACCGCTGGTATGGCGATTTACGACACGATGAGTTTCGTGCCAAACGATATTGTGACAGTCGGCATCGGAATGGCCGCGTCCATGGGCCAGTTCCTCCTCACCGCTGGCACAAAGGGCAAGCGTTACATCACGCCAAACGCGCGTGTATTGCTGCACCAGCCGCACGGCGGATTCGGTGGTACGGCAAGCGATATTCAGACGCAAGCCCAGCTCATTACTTCGATGAAAAATCGTCTTGCTGAGATCACGGCCGCGCAGACGGGGAAGACGGTCGAACAGATCAACGCGGATGGCGATCGGGACCGCTGGTTCAATGCACAAGAAGCATTGGAGTATGGCTTCGTCGACTTTATTCGGGAATCTGCGAGCGATGTCGTCGGTGGCGGCGGAACGAACAAGCAGGAGAGTGGAAAGTGAGCGATCAGATGACCAATCTGCAGATGCCGCAGGCAGGTGGATCACAGGTGTTTGCTCCGAGCGCCCGTTACGTGCTCCCCACGTTTGAGGAACGCACCGCCTACGGTTTCAAGCGTCAGGATCCCTACGCGAAGTTGTTCGAGGACCGCATCATCTTCCTCGGCGTGCAGGTCGATGATGCGTCCGCAGACGACGTGATGGCTCAATTGCTCGTTCTGGAAAGCCAGGATCCCGAGCGTGACATCACGATGTATATCAATTCGCCCGGTGGATCTTTCACGGCAATGACGGCGATCTATGACACGATGCAGTACATTCGGCCGCATATCCAGACCGTGTGCCTGGGCCAAGCAGCCTCGGCGGCAGCGGTGCTACTGGCTGGCGGCACCCCCGGGAAGCGACTCGCGTTGCCGAACGCGCGCGTGCTGATCCACCAGCCCTCAACAGGTCAGGCTGGCCACGGTCAAGCCTCCGATATCGAGATTCAGGCGCGAGAAATCATGCGTATGCGTGAGTGGCTCGAAGAGACCCTGGCGAAGCACTCGAAGCGCACTCCGGAAGAAGTGAACCGCGATATCGACCGCGACAAGATTTTGAGCGCGCAGGAAGCACTCGAGTACGGCTTGGTCGATCAGGTCTTGACTAGCAGGAAGAATCCGCAGCCGGTTATCGCCTCGTAAGCTAGCGGTGTGTCGCCCTGTTGTGTGCCTTGGTGCTTGCAGGGCGGCGCGCCGCAGCACGGCTTGTCGGCGGTGCCGGTTAGGCTCGTTGACACCGAGGTGACTTGCAGAAGGAGAACCTGGCATGGCCAAGATCGGGGAAAGCAGCGACCTGCTCAAGTGTTCGTTCTGTGGAAAGTCGCAGAAGCAGGTACAGCAGCTGATTGCTGGTCCGCAGATCTATATCTGCGACGAGTGCGTGGCTCTGTGCAACGAGATCATCGAAGAGCGCATGTCCGAGGGTTCCGCCGAAGACGCGAATGAGTTCGTTCTGCACAAGCCCCGAGAGATCGCTGCCTTCCTCGATCAGTACGTCATCGGTCAGGATCGTGCAAAGCAGTCTCTTGCAGTCGCGGTCTACAACCACTACAAGCGTGTTCGTGCGACGCAGACGCTTTCGAGTGCCGAGGAGGCATCAGAGCAGGTCGAAATCGCGAAATCAAACATCTTGATGTTGGGCCCCACGGGTTGTGGGAAGACCTATCTTGCGCAGTCGCTGGCCCGGCAACTCAACGTGCCATTCGCGGTTGCCGACGCGACCGCACTCACCGAGGCTGGGTACGTCGGTGAAGACGTTGAGAACATCCTCCTGAAGCTCCTGCAGGCTGCAGATTTCGACGTGCAGCGCGCCGAGACTGGAATCATCTACATCGACGAGGTCGATAAGATCACCCGTAAGGCTGAGAATCCCTCCATTACCCGGGATGTCTCTGGCGAGGGAGTACAGCAGGCTCTGCTCAAAATTCTCGAGGGTACTGTGGCATCAATCCCGCCGCAGGGCGGTCGCAAGCACCCGAATCAAGAATTCATTCAGCTCGACACCACCAATGTGCTCTTCATCGTGGCCGGAGCTTTTTCTGGACTCGAGGACATCATTGCTGCCCGCCTCGGCAAGGGAGGAATTGGCTTCGGCGCCCCGGTCGCGAGCAAGCGGAACGAGTCCGAACTCCTGGCTCAGGTGCAACCGGAGGATCTCCACAAATTCGGTCTCATCCCTGAATTCATCGGTCGCTTGCCGGTGATTACGACGGTCGACCCACTCGACACTGATGCGTTGGTGCGAATTCTCACGGAGCCGCGGAATGCGCTAGTGAAGCAGTATCAGAGAATGTTCGAGCTTGACGGCGTGAGCTTGGAATTTGAAGAATCGGCACTTACGGCCATCGCTGAGCTTGCCGTAGAGCGCAAGACAGGAGCTCGTGGTCTGCGCGCAATTCTCGAGGGTGTACTCGGACCGGTGATGTTCGATGTACCCTCAAACGGCGAAATCACGAAGGTCATCGTGACCCGCGAGTCAGTGCATGGCGAAGCAGCGCCGCGTGTCCTGCAGAGTGCTCTGGGCGCTGGCGAGCTACGAGCCTGAGCACAGATTGTGTCGCTGTGCCGCGGGGAAGCCTACAGGACGGTGGAGATCAGGTCGTAGCTGAGGAGCACCGCACCATCTTCCTGCGGAATGGTGAGCGCTGTGACGTTCAACGTGGCGTTCGTGAGGACCGCAGAACGACCGCCCTCCGGAGTGTCCGCATTCTCGCTCTCGGTGAATCCACCGAGAGCTATGATTTGCGCCCACAGTTCACCGGCGGCTGCGGAATCCGGAGCACGCAAGACGACAAACCACGCGGTTTCTCCGCGAGCTCCGGTGTCGTCGATCACTGCGTCTTCTGGTATCGGGAACTGCTCTCGTGGGAACGACATCGGCAACTCGGTGGTTTTCTCGGTCGCGTCGAAGGCTTCAGTTGGTTCGCCCCAGCTGCTTTCTGGGTTAGTGACTTCCGCACCCTTTTCTGGTTGCCCGGCGATTTCGGAAGGCTCAGGAGCGCACCCAGAGAGCCCCACAGCCAGCCCGAGTGCAGCCCCGGCTGCAGCAGTCCGCCAGATCATCACCAATCCCTGAGACATAGAACTCCTTCGTTAGTCCAGCCAATCGTCTGCATGCGGCTCACCAGCAGCCTGGTCGACAGCGTCTTCGTTCGTGACGCGTACTTCTCCCGCAGCATCGAGCTCAACCAGCACGAGGGCATCGAGCAGGCAGCGGGGGCGTCCCTCCAACCATGTCAGCGTCCAGGAGGAGGCTCCGGGATGTGTGCGTTCCTGTGCGGCGATGGCCGCGTGGAGTTGTGGTGGTACACCCCGGTGCGGTGGATCTCCGACCCGCCAACGTGACCCTAGCTGCATGAGAGTGTTTCCTAGGGCTCGGGAATCTCACTGAGACGTATTTCAGCGACCGTCACCGCAGACACATCTGCGGATTCAATTCTGAGATCTGCGATTCGGCCCACTGCTGCAAGATCGTCTGCGGCCAGTGCGAGCTGGGCAGCGTCCTGCGTCGACGCCTGCACAACTGCAAACTCGACCGGCACCTTCTGTGAGGCCTTCGCGGCAGTCTTCGCACCGCGAATACCCACCAGTGCCTGCCCCACCAAGGGGAGCAAGGCAGCGTTCGCGTCGCTGCCAATAAGGTCCGCGACTTCTTCCCGCTCTGGCCAGCGCGCAGTGTGCACGGAACCATCGTTAAACCAAGACCACGTCTCTTCAGTTGCGAAGGGGATGAAGGGTGCAAACAGGCGCACAAACACCGAGAGTGCAGTTCGCAGCGCGGTCACTGCAGAGACGCGATCTTGGCCACTTCCCGCGTGAGCGCGCTCCTTCACGAGCTCGAGGTAGTCATCACAGAAGGTCCAGAAGTAGGCCTCGGTCACTTCCAATGCACGAGCGTGATCGTACTGCTCGAAAGAGCGTGTGGCATCATCGATGACCTGCGCAAGCCCGGCGAGCATCGCACGGTCTAGCGGGGCCGTGACGGTGCCTGCTCCCGCCGCGTCAAACCCGAGCGTGAACTTCGCAGCATTCAGCAATTTGATGGCGAGGCGCCGGCCGATCTTAATCTGCGTGGGGTTCTGGGGGTCGAACGCTGCGTCGGTGCCCAGTTTTGCAGAGGCTGCCCAATAGCGCACCGCGTCGCTGCCATGCTGCTCGAGCAAGCCAGCAGGTGTGACAACGTTGCCCTTAGACTTCGACATCTTTTTGCGATCGGGATCAAGAATCCAGCCTGAGATACCGGCATGCTGCCAAGGAAGCTGTCCGAATTCGAGTTCGCTGCGCAAGAGAGTGCTGAACAGCCAGGTGCGGATGATGTCCTGCCCCTGCGGTCGCAGGTTAAAGGGGTAGACGAGTGCAAAGAGCTCTGAATCCCGCTCCCACGCACCTGCGAGTTGCGGGGTGAGAGACGAAGTGGCCCAGGTATCCATCACATCCACCTCGCCGATGAATCCATTGGGGACTCCGCGCTGCTGCTCGGTGTATCCATTCGGGACGTCACTTGATGGGTCAACCGGCAGCGCTGCCTCATCCGGCAGAATCAGCTCGTCGAAACGGGGGTTGCCTTCCGAATCCAGCGGGTACCATACCGGGATTGGGACCCCGAAGAAACGTTGTCGTGAGATCAGCCAGTCACCGCTCAGGCCTTCCACCCAGTTTTCATAGCGAACTCGCATGAAGTCCGGGTGCCACTGTAGTTCTCGACCGTGCGCCAGGAGTCTCTCCTGCAATTCAGCATCGTGCGCACTGTTCTTGATGTACCACTGGCGAGTGGAGACGATCTCGAGGGGGCGGTCGCCCTTTTCGAAGAACTTCACTGGATGGGTGATCTTCCGGATCTCGCCAACCAACTCACCAGATGCCTGCAGCATCTCGACCACGGCCTGCTTGGCGCTAAATACGGTCTTCCCAGCGATCGCCGCGTATGCCGCTTTACCGTCTGCCGAGGTGATTGCCTCTGGAGCTTCAGAAATCACGCGTCCGTCAAAGCCGAGGATGCTGCGACTCGGCAGCTGCAGTTCACGCCACCACACGACGTCAGTGACATCTCCGAAGGTACAGATCATCGCGATTCCGGTGCCCTTGTCAGGCTGCGCCAAATGATGCGAGAGCACCGGAACCTCGACATCGAAGAGGGGCGTGCGGACGGTCGAGCCGAACAGCGGCTGGTAACGCTCATCATCGGGGTGAGCAACCAAGGCTACACATGCTGCGAGCAGTTCAGGCCGAGTCGTGTCGATCAGAATGTCCCCGGAACCGTCAGACTTGTGGAATGCCAAGGTGTGGTAGGCGCCAGGCTGATCTCGATCTTCCAGCTCAGCCTGTGCGACCGCGGTACGGAAAGTGACATCCCAGAGGGTGGGAGCCTGCGCTTGGTAAGCCTCACCGCGTCGGACGTTGCGCAAGAACGCGAGTTGTGAGGCGCGCAGGGAATCATCTGCGATCGTTCGATAGGTCTGCGTCCAGTCGACAGACAGGCCAAGTGTGCGCCACAGATCCTCAAACTGTTGTTCGTCCTCGACAGTCAGTCGCTCGCACAGTTCGATGAAGTTACGACGAGAGATTGGTTCTTGATCGGCAGCCTTGACGCTCTTGCCGTCTCCGCCCTCGTGCGGCGGAGTGAAGCCTTCGACATACGGCAGCGACGGATCACAGCGCACGCCGTAATAGTTCTGGACCCGGCGTTCAGTCGGCAAACCGTTGTCATCCCAGCCCATGGGGTAGAACACGCGCTTCCCACGCATGCGCTGGAAGCGAGCGACCGTGTCGGTGTGCGTGTAGCTGAAGACATGGCCAACGTGCAGTGAGCCAGACGCGGTGGGTGGCGGGGTGTCGATGCTGTACACATCTTCACGAGAGGCGCCGGTGCGATCAAAGCGATAGACGCCATCCCGCTCCCAGATTTCCCCCCATTTGGCCTCGAGGCCTTCGAGCTGGGGTTTATCAGGGATTGCGCTCATGCCTATGCTCCGGTTTCGCTATGGGCGGCACCGTGTCGGTGAGGTTCGCGCGGTGATTCGCGCCGCTGGCGACAGCGGCCCTCTGGTGCCTGAAATGTGTACCGCTTCATCCTACCCGGGGTGGTACATCCGTTTTCGAGCCCCGGGCCCCTGGGTATTCAGATTCTCCTCAGCTAAACTCATGGGCACAGACTGTGATCCGGGTATCGCCGGGGAGTCTTCGGAAGAACGGCACCCTCGGGTGCTCAGTAGAACCGAACGGGTGGCCCGTTATAGCCAAATGAAGGGGTCGCCTGCTGATTTCGGCATTCGAAATCAGTGGGTGACAAGCGGGGTGGTACCGCGGGAATGTGCTGCAGAGACGCACGTTTCTCGTCCCGGCAGCTTGACACCACTGTCTTCACCACAGGTACTTCGATAGTGCCGTGGCGAGCGTCATTGATGTACAGACACGAACCCAGCCGGAGCGAGGATCCCATGCCCTACCCCCGACAGTCCACCGACGCTAACAGCGCACACGCATCCAAGCATGCTGCCGTGCAATCAGGCGCGGCCTTCGGCGTGCAGGCTGCGCCGTCGCTGCCCCAGATCGAAGAGCGGGTGCTGCGGTTTTGGAAGGAAGACGACACCTTTCGCGAATCGATTCGTCAGCGCATGCAGGCGTCGGAATGGGTCTTCAACGACGGTCCACCATTCGCCAACGGGCTCCCGCACTATGGCCACCTCCTGACCGGTTATGCCAAGGATGTGTTCCCTCGTTTCCAAACCATGCGCGGCAAGAAGGTCGAGCGTCGCTTTGGATGGGACACCCATGGCTTGCCCGCGGAACTTGAGGTCATGAAGCAACTCGGTATCACCGAAAAGAGTGAGATCGAGGAGATGGGGATCGCCGCGTTCAACGCGAAGGCGCGGGAATCGGTGCTCTTCTACACCAAAGAGTGGGAAGAGTACGTAACTCGGCAGGCTCGGTGGGTCGATTTCGAGAACGACTATAAGACGCTCAATCTCGACTTCATGGAGAGCGTGTTGTGGGCATTCAAGCAGCTGTACGATCGCGGCCTCGCCTACGAAGGTCATCGCGTGCTGCCATACTGCTGGCGTGATGAGACCCCACTGTCTAATCACGAACTCCGCATGGATGACGATGTCTATCAGATGCGGCAAGACCCCTCGGTGACGGTGACCTTCCCACTCAGCGGTGAACGGGCAGACGAACTCGGCCTGAGTGAAGTGCGGGCGCTGGCCTGGACCACCACCCCCTGGACTCTGCCGACAAACCTGGCACTGGCAGTGGGTCCGGCAATTCACTACGCCGTTGTGCCTGCGGGCCCCGCGGGGGCAAGTGACGGCGGTGTAGCAGGGGGAGCGCACTACCTTCTCGCCGAAGATCTGGTGCCGGTCCACGCAAAAGAACTGGGCTACGAGAGCGGTGCTGACGCGGCAGCGGCCATTGTGCGGAGTCTGCTCGGCACCGAACTTGCCGACGTTTCTTACGCCCCGGTGTTCGATTACTTCCGTGACGCAGAGACCTGGGGAACAGAGACGTCCTGGCGGATCCTCGTGGATGACTACGTCTCCACGACTGACGGCACAGGCATCGTGCATCAAGCACCCGCGTTCGGTGAAGACGATATGCGCATTGCGGGTGCAGCCGGAATCCCCACGATTGTCAGCCTCGACGACGGGGGGCGGTTCATCGGGGCGGTGACCGACGTTGCCGGGCAGCTGTGGTCGGATGCCAATCGCCCGCTGATCCGGCTGCTACGTGAGCGTGGGCGTCTCCTCCGTGAAGCGAGTTACGAGCATTCCTACCCGCACTGCTGGCGGTGTCGGAACCCGCTCATCTACAAGGCCGTCTCTAGCTGGTTCGTGAGGGTCACCGCGATCAAGGACCGTCTGCTTGAGGTCAATGAAGAAATCAATTGGGTTCCCGCCAACGTCAAGCACGGCCAGTTTGGCAAGTGGCTTGAAGGGGCGCGTGACTGGTCAGTGAGTCGAAATCGCTACTGGGGAAGCCCGATTCCCGTGTGGAAGAGCGATAATCCCGAGTACCCGCGCGTCGATGTGTACGGCTCGCTCGCAGAACTGGAAGCCGATTTTGGTACGCTGCCGAGAAATGAGGCGGGGCAGGTGGATCTGCACCGTCCCTTCATTGACGAGCTGACGCGACCGAATCCGGACGATCCGACCGGTGCGTCGACCATGCGTCGCATTGAAGATGTGTTTGATGTGTGGTTCGACTCTGGATCCATGCCGTTTGCGCAAGCTCACTACCCCTTTGAGAACCAGGAGTGGTTCGACACTCACCAGCCGGCGGACTTCATTGTTGAGTACATTGGCCAGACGCGCGGTTGGTTCTACGTCATGCACGTGCTCGCGACGGCCTTGTTTGATCGGCCCGCGTTCCGGAACGTGATCAGTCACGGAATCGTGCTGGGTTCAGACGGCAACAAGATGTCCAAGAGCCTGCGTAACTATCCCGACGTCAACGAGGTGTTCAATCGTGATGGCTCGGATGCCATGCGTTGGTTCCTGATGGCTTCGCCGGTTGTGCGTGGCGGTAACCTGGTCGTCACCGAAGAAGGGATTCGAGAGGGCATGCGGCAGTTAATTCTGCCGCTGTGGAGCACCTGGTACTTCTTTAGCCTCTATGCGAACGCTGACCGGGTGAGCGCATCATGGCGCACTGACTCCACCGATCCACTCGACCGTTATATTCTCGCGAAAACCGGTGAGCTTGTGCGACAGGTCGAATCGCATCTGGAAGCTCTTGACACCACCTCAGCGGCCGAGGCGCTGCGCGAGTTCGCTGAAGTGCTGACGAACTGGTACGTGCGTCGATCGCGTGATCGTTTCTGGTCCGGTACGCATGGCGAACACGGACGCGAGGAGAACCGACAGGCCTTTGACACGCTCTATACGGTGCTCGAGACCGTCACGCGCGTTGCAGCGCCGCTAGCACCGCTGGTCACCGAAGAGATCTGGCGCGGCCTCACCGGAGAGCGTTCAGTGCACCTGACCGATTGGCCTCGGCCAGAACAGTTCCCGCAGGACGATGAGCTGGTTTCCGCGATGGATGAAATCCGCCAGATCACCTCGCAGGCATTGGCGCTGCGCAAGTCGCATCGCTTGCGTGTGCGACTCCCGCTGCAAAAACTGAAGGTGGTGACCGCACACAAGAAGTCATTGAAGCCGTTCCGCGAAATCTTGCGCGAAGAGCTCAACGTGAAAAAGGTAAAACTGAAGCATCTTCGCGAAGACAGTGCCGCCAAATACGGCATCGTGCAGCAACTCACCGTGAATGCGCGCGCAGCCGGTCCCCGTATTGGGAAGAGCGTGCAGCAGGCGATCGCGGGCGCAAAGAGCGGAGACTGGGCCGAAGTCGACGGGGTAGTGACCGCGGGAGGAGTCGCCCTACAACCGGGCGAGTACGAACTGACGCTCTCCGTCGGGAACGGTTCGAACGAGCGCGACGCGCTCGGGCTGCTGCCAGGAAACGGTTTTGTGCTGTTGCGCACAGAAACCACGCCTGAGCTTGAAGCAGAGGGGATCGCGCGGGACGCGATCCGCGCAGTGCAAGAAGCGCGGAAGCAGGCTGGCCTGGACGTCAGCGATCGCATCGCACTGGCACTCAGTGCTGCGCCAGACTATCTGGCCGCACTCGAGGGACACGCTGATCTGATCGCGAGTGAGACACTCGCCCTTGACTTCACAGCCTCGCAAATGCCTGGCGACAGTGCCGACTCGGAGCAGTCTCCCGCGGCGGCTGGGACCGGCACATTTCTGCATCGTGCCGATGCGCTGGGCGCCGAAAAGTCAGCGTTGGTGATTCGGATCAGCCCAGTTGAGGTGAAAGAAGTATGAACGATCACAGCCAAGCGGCGCGCGTCTACGAAGCGTTGCTGGAACGTGCGGGGGAGGCGCACCCGCGACCACGGATCGAACCAGTGCGCAGGCTCGCAGAACTCGCGGGGTCTCCACAGCTGTCCTATCCGGTGATCCAGGTCGCTGGAACGAACGGTAAGACCTCCACGAGCCGCGCAATCGAATCCCTGCTGCGCGCGCATGGCCTGCGAACGGGTCTCTTCACCAGCCCGCATCTCGTTGATTTTCGGGAACGTTTCCAGATTGATGGAGAGCCGATTACAGCCGCTGCTCTGGCGGAATCCTGGGAGGCATTGCAGTCCCCCCTGGCAGTCGTGGATCAGGAATTGCAGGCGGCGGGGCACGGGGCAATCACCTTCTTCGAGGCGCTGGTAGTGCTTGCCCTGCTGAGCTTCGCCGATGCTCCGGTAGATGTTGCTGTGCTGGAAGTGGGGATCGGGGGCGAGTGGGATGCGACGAACATTGTCGACGCACGGGTTGCCGTATTTACGCCGATTGACCTCGACCACACCGCGATTCTTGGACACACCATTGCCGAGATCTCGCGCACGAAAGCAGGGATTATCAAGTCAGGCAGTGTGGTGGTGACCGCGACACAAGACGAGGACGCGCTGACTGAGCTACAGCTGGCCGCCAGTGAGCACTCCTGCCCGGTTTTCGTTGCTGATTCAGATTTCGCGCTCCTCGACGATCGGCTCGCGGTTGGCGGGCGACAGATCACCGTACGAGGCATCACCGGGCACCCCTACGATGCAGTGTTCTTGCCGCTCTATGGGAGCCACCAAGCAGAGAACGCTGCAGTCGCTGTTGCAGCAGTCGAGGCCTTTCTGGGCGGAGAACGACCGATTCCCGAGGAGGTGTACGAGGAAGGCCTTGCGCAGGTGACCTCGCCGGGACGTCTGCAACTGGTCGGAACTTCGCCCAGCGTGTATGTGGACGCCGCACACAATCCGCACGGCGCGGAGGCGCTCGCGCGCGCGGTCACTGAGTCATTCTCTTTCAGTGCGCTCGCGCTCGTGTTGGGCGCGTTGGCAGACAAAGATGCCGCGGGCGTGCTCGCCGCGTTATCACCAGTCTCAGATTTCACCGTGCTGACGCCGGTGGCCTCAGAACGCTCCCTCACACGTGCCCCGCTGCAAGAGCTCGCGGAAGAACTCCTGACCGAACACCGTGTCGATTACGCTGACTCGTTGCCCGAGGCGCTCGAACGTGCGCGCGCTTGGGCGCAGCAAGCCGAAGGGCGCGGCGTGTTGGTGGCTGGTTCGGTCGTGCTTGCGGGAGAGGCGATCGCCTACGCACAGTCGGCCGATTGGGGCACCGCATGAGCCCGAGAGCGACCCAGCCTGACGACGCCCAGGAACCCGAATTCACGCTTTCCCCATCCGAGAGCTTCGCGCACAATGCGGCGATGCGGGTGGCGGGTGCGGGCGCCGCCGAGGCGACCAACGCTCGCACGCAGCGAGCACTCGCGTCGATTGTGCTGGGATTTGAACTGATCGTTGTCTTCCTCATTGGGATGACGGTGTTCGGCCTCGGGATTACCGATCCACGTGAGTTGGGTATTTACGGTGGCGTCGGTCTCTGTGCGGTGATCATTGTGGCCCTCGCGACCATGCGGTTTGGCAAGGTCGGTATCTGGATCGGATGGGCCGTCCACGTACTCATGTTGCTCAGCGCCATCGTGCTCCCCATGGCCTTGGTGGTGGGAATCATCTTCACCGCGCTATGGGTGTACTGCATGGTGAGGGGCACGCGGATCGACCGTGATCGAGCAGCATGGCTCGCGGCGCAGAATGGCACACCCGACTAAACTCGGACGCGGCGTTGTCCGGTGCTTCCGGTGCGCGAGAAAGATCACACACCTGAGACAGGGGAACACATGTCAGTCGAAGAAACTCTTATCTTAGTGAAGCCCGACGGCGTTGCACGTGGTCTGACTGGTGAGATCTTGCGCCGAATTGAGGCGAAGGGATATCGACTTGTCGATATCAAGCTCGTACACGCGGATCGTGCGCTGCTCGCTGAGCATTACGCCGAACACGACGGGAAGCCGTTCTTCGAGCCGTTGCTCGAGTTCATGCAGTCAGGTCCCACTGTGGCGATTCGCGCGGCAGGTGAGCGCGTAATCGAAGGTTTCCGTTCCCTGGCTGGTGCTACCGATCCGACGGTTGCTGCCCCGGGTACTATTCGTGGTGATCTCGGCCGCGACTGGGGGGCGCGCGTGCAGCAAAACCTGGTGCACGGTTCTGACTCCTCGCTTTCAGCGGAGCGCGAGCTGGCTCTCTGGTTCGGCACGGCGTAACAACGTCGAGGGTGTCGGTGTGCCCGGTCAACGCTTGACAGTCCCCCGACACCCCTTCAGTCTGAGACGGTAGCCTGCAGCTATGGAACCCACACGGAGCGTCCGCCCGTTTGAAGTGGTGAGCGAGTATGAACCGAGCGGAGATCAACCGCAGGCGATTGCGGAGCTCGCACGGCGCGTGAACGCCGGAGAAACTGAGATTGTGTTACTCGGTGCGACCGGCACTGGGAAGTCTGCAACCACCGCATGGCTGATCGAACAGGTGCAGCGACCCACCCTGATTCTGGCTCACAACAAGACCCTTGCGGCACAGCTTGCGAATGAGTTCCGCCAGCTGCTGCCCCACAACGCGGTCGAGTACTTCGTGTCGTACTACGACTACTATCAGCCCGAAGCCTATGTCCCGCAGACGGATACCTTTATCGAGAAAGATTCATCCGTAAATGCCGAAGTCGAGCGGCTTCGGCATTCCACCACAAATGCGCTCCTGAGCCGGCGGGATGTCGTCGTCGTATCGACCGTGTCGTGTATTTACGGGCTGGGTAAGCCAGAAGAATATTACGAAGCGATGGTTCCCCTCGCGGTAGGCGATCGTCTCGACCGAGACGTGTTGCTACGACGATTTGTCGACATGCAATACCAGCGCAACGACATTGAGTTTGTGCGCGGAAACTTCCGTGTGCGGGGTGACACGGTTGAGATCATTCCAATGTATGAGGAATTGGCGATCCGCATCGAGTTCTTCGGCGATGAGATCGAGGCCCTGTACTATCTGCACCCGCTCACTGGGGAAGTCATCAAGCAGGTGGAGACCGTTTCGGTCTTTCCAGGCTCGCACTACGTCGCGAGTCGCGATGTCATGACGCGCGCGATGGCGAGCATCTCCGAGGAACTGGACATGCGCACCCGCGAGCTCAAACAGCAGAACAAGCTCGTCGAAGAACAACGGTTACGGATGCGCACGACCTTCGACCTCGAGATGATGGAGCAGATTGGTTTCTGCTCCGGCATCGAGAATTACTCACGGCATATTGATGGCCGCGCACCGGGCGAGGCCCCGCACTGTCTCCTCGACTACTTCCCGGACGACTTCCTCACCGTCATTGACGAGTCACACGTGACGGTGCCACAGATCGGCGCGATGTATGAGGGCGACGCGTCCCGAAAGCGCACACTCGTAGAACACGGGTTCCGTCTTCCGAGTGCGCTCGATAACCGACCGCTCAAGTTCAGCGAATTCAAAGAGCGGGTCGGGCAGACCGTGTATCTGTCGGCAACGCCGGCCGCTTACGAACTCGAGCGCGCCGACGGCGTGGTGGAACAGATTATTCGCCCGACCGGGCTCATCGATCCAGAGATCATCGTGAAACCGAGTGAAGGTCAGATTGATGACCTCCTCGAACAGGTGCGGTTGCGTGCCGAGCGTGATGAGCGAGTACTCGTCACAACCCTGACCAAGAAGATGGCCGAACAACTCACGACATTTATGGAAGAAGCAGGCGTGCGCGTGCGCTACCTGCACAGCGACGTTGACACCCTGCGCAGGGTGGAGTTGCTGACTGAACTGCGCGCGGGGGTGTACGACGTGCTCGTTGGCATCAACCTGCTGCGAGAGGGTCTCGACCTGCCAGAGGTCTCTCTCGTCTCTATCCTCGATGCAGACAAGGAGGGGTTCCTGCGCTCGAGCACCTCGCTCATTCAGACCATTGGTCGTGCTGCTCGCAACGTATCCGGGCAGGTGCACATGTATGCCGACAAGATCACTCGATCCATGCAGCAGGCGATCGATGAAACCAACCGACGTCGTGAAAAGCAAATTGCGTACAACACAGCGCACGGTATAGATCCCACTCCGCTGCGTAAGAAGATCGGTGATATCACCGAGATGCTGAGCCGCGAAGCGGCTGACTCCGAGGCAGTGCTCGCCTCTCGTGTCTCGCAGCATGCGCAGAAACAACGTGGATCCACGCCACGCCGCACCCCGAAGTTTGAGTCGATTGCTGGGGAGGGCGCGGCACAGCTCGAGCAGTTGGTGGCAGAACTCACAGAGCAGATGCTCGCGGCCGCCGGTGAGTTAAAGTTCGAACTTGCTGCGAGATTGCGAGATGAGGTTGCGGAACTGAAGAAGGAACTCCGGAGCATGGACGCGGCCGGTCACCGGTAGCAGGGAGTCGCACATATGTTCGAAGCGGTGGATCGGGCGACTACAATAAGGGGGTGACTTCGACCCCCAGCTCGGTTCCGATTTCCTCCTCAGCGACGCACGCACACATCAGTGTTCGTGGCGCTCGTGTGCACAATCTGCAGAACGTGGATCTGACGATCCCGCGCGATGCATTGGTGGTGTTCACCGGTCTCTCCGGCTCTGGCAAGTCGAGTCTGGCTTTCGACACGATCTTCGCCGAGGGGCAGCGCCGCTACGTGGAGAGTCTGTCTGCCTACGCTCGGCAGTTTCTGGGGCAGGTAGACCGACCGGATGTAGATTTCATTGAGGGGCTCAGCCCTGCGGTGAGCATCGACCAAAAGTCAACGAACCGGAACCCTCGCTCCACCGTTGGCACCATTACGGAAATTTACGATTACATGCGTCTGTTGTGGGCGCGCATTGGCGTGCCGCACTGCGCAGAGTGCGGAGAACCGATTCGTGCACAGACAGTGCAGCAGATCGCAGACACCCTCATCGAACTCCCTGAGCGCACACGATTTCAGGTACTTGCGCCGGTAGTGAGCCAGAAGAAGGGCGAATTCGTCGATCTATTCCAGGATCTGGCCGCTGCGGGTTACTCACGCGCAATCGTCGATGGCGAGCTTGTGCAACTTGCAGAACCTCCGAAGCTGAAGAAGCAAGTGAAGCACGATATTGCGGTTGTGGTTGACCGTCTGGTGGCAAGCCGTGAAGGCCTCGGCAGGCTCACTGATTCGCTTGAGACTGCACTGAAGCTCGCTGGGGGACTGGTCACTATTGACTTTGTTGACAGTGATCCCGCAGCCCCGGGGCGCAGTCAAACCTTCTCGGAGAACCTGAGCTGTCCGAATCGTCACCCGGTGTCTCTGACTGAAATAGAGCCGCGTACCTTCTCATTCAACGCACCGTTTGGCGCCTGCGCAGTGTGCTCCGGTCTCGGTACGAGCATGTCGGTGGACGAGGAACTCGTGCTCGGCGATCCTGAACTGAGCATTGCTGACGGCGTGATTGTGCCTTGGACAAGTCAGGGCAAAAGCCTCTACAACTACTATGAGAAACTGCTGCGCGGCTTGGCTGCAGACCTTGAGTTTGACCTCACTACGCCCTGGCGCGATTTGCCGGGTGAAGTCACCGAGGCGGTGCTCTACGGCAACAATTTCTCGGTGAATGTGCGGTGGAAGAATCGCTTCGGTCGCGAGGTGAAGTACACGTCCGGGTTCGAAGGCGTGATCCCGTTCATCGAACGCCAGTATGCCGAAGCCGAGAGCGACAGCCGCAGAGAACGGTGGTCTGAGTTCCTCCGAGAAGTTCCTTGCCACGCGTGTAAGGGCCAGCGACTCAAGCCTGAGGTGCTCGCAGTCACGGTGAACGGTGAGTCCATCGCGGCAGTGGGGGAGCTGAGCTTGCTCGATGCGCAACGATTCTTCGATGAGGTCACGCTGACGGAACGTGAAGCGAAGATTGCCGCGCAGGTGCTGCGAGAGATCCGACTCCGCTTCAATTTCCTGATCGAAGTGGGCCTCGGATATCTCACGCTCGCGCGCTCGGCCGGCACGCTCTCGGGCGGAGAAGCACAGCGGATCCGCCTCGCCACACAGATCGGCTCGGGCCTGACCGGGGTGCTCTACGTGCTGGATGAACCCAGCATTGGCCTTCACCAGCGCGACAACCGCAGACTGATCGACACGCTCGTGAAGCTGCGGAACCTGGGCAACACGCTGATCGTGGTTGAGCACGATGAGGAGACGATTGAGGCGGCCGACTGGATCGTCGATATCGGTCCGGGGGCAGGTGTTGAGGGCGGCACCGTGGTGCACTCGGGGGACTACCCGTCGCTGCTGAGTAACGACCGCTCGATAACCGCTGACTATTTGGCGGGTCGACGGGCAATCGCAACTCCCGCGCAGCGGCGCACGCCTCAGCCCGATCGTGAACTCCGAGTGGTGGGCGCGCGCTCAAACAATCTGCGCAACGTAGATGCGACCTTCCCACTGGGTGTCATGACCGCGGTCACTGGTGTCAGCGGATCAGGGAAGTCGACCCTCGTCAACGACATTCTGTATCGAGTCCTGGCAGCCAAACTGAACGGTGCACGCACCGTTCCGGGAAAACACACGCGGGTCACCGGCCTCGAGCACCTTGATAAGGTCGTGCATGTGGATCAGGCGCCGATTGGTCGTACCCCACGTTCAAACCCGGCCACGTACACTGGCGTGTTCGACAAGATCCGCACACTGTTTGCCGAGACCCCGGAAGCCAAGACACGCGGGTATCTCGCCGGTCGCTTTAGCTTCAATGTGAAGGGCGGCCGGTGTGAAGCGTGCGCTGGTGACGGCACCCTGAAAATCGAGATGAACTTCCTGCCTGATGTCTATGTGGCGTGTGAGGTCTGCGGCGGCAAGCGGTACAACCGTGAAACTCTGCAGGTGCGCTACAAGGGAAAGAACATCAGCGAGGTGCTTGAGATGCCGATCGCTGAGGCTGCCGAGTTCTTCGCACCCATTTCTGGAATTCATCGGTATCTGCAAACGCTGGTCGACGTTGGCCTCGGCTATGTGCGCCTCGGGCAGTCGGCAACCACACTCTCTGGCGGTGAAGCTCAGCGCGTGAAACTCGCGACCGAACTGCAGAAGCGATCGAACGGGCGAACCGTCTACGTGCTTGACGAACCCACCACCGGCTTGCACTTTGAAGACGTCAGGAAGCTGTTGCTGGTACTGAACGGATTGGTCGATAAGGGCAACACGGTGATCACGATCGAGCACAATCTCGATGTGATCCGCAGTGCAGACTGGGTGATCGATCTCGGGCCCGAAGGTGGCTCTGGGGGTGGCACGATCCTCGCAACGGGAACCCCGGAACAGATCGCAGCAGTAGACGAGAGCCACACGGGTCGTTTCCTCGCTGAAGTGCTGCACGGTCGAGGCAGTGGCGGCGCAGCACTGTCCACCCGGGCTACCACTCGACGAAGCCGCACCCAGGTCACACGGTGATTGAACCGGTGGACCGGCGAGCGGAGTTTCGACCGGCGCCGGGAGAGATTCCAACAACCCCGGGGGTCTATCGATTTAGCGATCGACACGGTCGTGTGCTGTATATCGGTAAGGCGAAGAATCTGCGCGCCAGACTGGCAAACTATTTTCAGCCGCTGCACTCGATTCAACCGCGCACGCGGCGCATGCTGACCCTGGCTGCCCGTCTCGACTGGACCGTGGTCGCCACCGACACCGAATCGTTGGTGTTGGAACACACCTGGATCACTGAATTCAAGCCGCCCTTCAATGTTCGTTTCAAAGACGATAAAACATACCCGTACCTTGCGGTGACCCTCCGCGAGGAGGCGCCACGCCTGATCATTACGCGCAACGAAAAGATCCGCGGTGCGCGCTATTTTGGCCCGTACCCGAAAGTGTGGGCGGTGCGGGAAACCGCAACGCTGCTCCATCAAGCATTCCCGATTCGCACCTGTAACGATGCGGATTATCGGCGCGCCATGCAGAGCGGGAAGCCGTGCCTGGCCGGGCAAATCGGGCGCTGCTATGGCCCGTGCTCCGGGCACATCAGCATCTCCGAGCACCGTGCGCGGGTGGAGAACCTCGTTGCCTTCCTTGCTGGCGGCGATGTCTCTCACTTGCGGAGACTCCGGAAAGACATGGCTGAAGCTGCAGCAGAACTGCGCTACGAGGATGCCGCGCGGATCCGAGATCAAATCACCGCCGTCGAACACGTGCTGGAACGAAACTCCGTGGCGCTTGGTCACGATGTTGACGCGGATGTCTTCGGATTCCGCGCCGATGAACTGTCAGCCGCCGCCCATCAGTTCATTATTCGGGGGGGACGCATTCGGGGTGAACGCAGTTGGATTGTCGATGTCGAGCTCGACGACTCACCAGAGAGCCTGCTCGAACAGGTGATCCAATCGGCATACGACGGAGATCGCGAACCGCCCGCCCAGATTCTGGTGCCCCTGTTGCCGGAAGGGAGTGATGCCCTCGAGGAAGCGCTGCGCGAACAACGCCCGCGACGAGGTCGCGTGCGACTGCAAGTGCCCGAGCGCGGCGACAAGGCGCAGCTCCTCGATCGTGCCACGCTCAATGCTGGTGAACATCTCATGCGTCACAAGCTCAAGCGTTCGGCTGACATCACCGCGCGCACCGATGCCCTGGCTGAGCTGCAGGAAGCGCTGGAACTGCGCGAACCGCCACTGCGTATTGAGTGCATTGATGTGTCGCACCTGCAAGGCACCGGAGTAGTCGCGTCACTGGTCGTATTTGAAGACGGACTTCCCGCGAAGGGTGCCTACCGCAAGTACCGTATCGAACAGACCCGCGATGACACGGATTCGATTTATCAGGTGGTCACGCGGCGCGCTGCGCAGCTCACCTCCGCAGCCGCTGTCTCTGCACCGCCGAGCGGGCGCTATCGGGACCGACCGCAGCTGCTGCTGGTAGATGGCGGAGCTCCGCAGGTCGCGGCCGCACATCGCGCACTGCAGGAAGCTGGGATCTCTGACATTGGTCTGGTAGGCGTTGCGAAGCGCCTGGAGGAATTGTGGTTGCCCGAGGATCCATTTCCGGTGATCTTGCCGCGCACGAGTGAAGCACTGTTCATGGTGCAGCGAATTCGCGACGAAGCACATCGTTTCGCGATCACTTTTCAACGACAGCGGCGCAGCACAGCGATCGCGAGCGAGTTAGGGGAGATCCCCGGACTCGGACCGCAGCGCGTACGCGCGCTCCTGCGGCATTTCGGTTCCGTGGCGCGACTTCGCGCCGCCTCGGCGGAGGAGATCGCGGGAGCCCCGAGCATCGGACCACAACTCGCCGATCTCGTGCGTGAACGCCTCAGCCAGGGGCAGCGCACGGAATTGGAGAGTGATGATGCCGGTACACTGGAGGTTCCGGATACGCAGCGGCAACATGAGGAGATCGAACGGTGAACGAGCAGGTGCCGCAACAGGAAATCCTGATCGTCACCGGTATGTCAGGTGCTGGCAGGAGCACCGTCGCGAATGCGCTCGAAGATCTCGGTTGGTATGTGGTAGACAACCTGCCGTTGCCGATGCTCAAAACCCTGGCCGACATGGCGGACCGCTCGGGCGGGGCCCTGCCGAAGATCGTCGCTGTGGTTGACGTGCGCGGTCGGGATCTGTTTGCTGACGTGCAACAGACAGTTTCAGATTTGCGTGAGAATGCGACCGTGCGTGTGGTTTTCCTGGACGCCACTGACGACATTCTCGTCCGCCGGTATGAGTCGGTGCGTCGCCCACACCCGCTGCAGGCGGGAGGCAGCCTTCTCGATGGGATCAGGCTCGAACGAGAGCGCCTGCAGGAACTTCGCGCCTCAAGCGACGTAGTGATTGACACGTCCCGCTATAACGTGCACGATCTGTCCACAGCCACTCGCGAACTATTTTCAGATGATGACACCCCTGGTCTGCAGCTCTCCGTGCAGAGTTTCGGCTTCAAGTACGGTACGCCGACCGACGTTGATCTGATGGTTGACATGCGATTTTTGCCCAACCCCTTCTGGGAGCCTGAGTTGCGGGCGCTGACGGGAGTTGACCCTGAGGTGAAAGAGTACGTGCTGAGCCGCGAGGGCGCAGCTGAGTTTCTCAAGAACTACATTGCTGCGCTGGAACCTGTCTTCGCTGGCTATCAGCGCGAAAACAAGCGTCACGCTTCGCTTGCGGTCGGGTGCACTGGCGGTAAGCATCGGTCGGTCGCCATGGCACGTGCCCTCGCTGATCGGCTTGCGGCCTTGCCCGGTGTCAGCGTCAGTGTCCGTCATCGAGATCTCGGCCGCGAATAGCGGCCATTACTCGGCCGGCAGTGCCCGGCAGCAGTATGCTTTCAACACTCTTCACTGAGAGGATCCAGAGTGCCTTCAACTCCTGACGTCAAGAATGAGCTCGTTCGCGTGGTCTCCCAACAGACTGGCGAACGGATCGCGGAACTCGCGACAGTGCTCAGATTGGCCGGGGGCCTGCACACTATCTCCGGCCGCATTGCCCTGGAAGCCGAGCTGCATACGCCCGCGATTGTGCAGCGTGTGCGAAAAGATCTTGCAGAGATCTATGGAGTGCGCTCAGAAGCCAAGCAGCTGCCTGCGGCAAGTACACGACCGGGAGCCCCGCAGTTCGTCGTGCGTGTGCTTGATGGCGAAACTCTCGCCAGACAGCTTGGTTTGCTCGATCAGCGCCGACGTCCAATTCGCGGGCTGCCAAACCGGCTCACCACGGGTGCGCCAGGTGAGCTAGCGGCCGTGTGGCGCGGCGCCTTCCTCGCCCGTGGCTCGGTTACCCCGCCCGGGCGATCTGCCAGCCTTGAGATCGTATGCCCCACCAATGAGACGGCAATGGCCCTCGTCGGTGCAGCGGGGCGGATCGGCATCGTCGCTAAGAACCGGGAGATCCGTGGGCAGCACAAGGTTCTGATCCGCGATGGTGAAGCAATCGGTGACATGCTCGGCGCGATGGGCGCGCGTGAAGCACAGCAGAACTGGGATGAATTGCGCCGTGCGCGTGAGACGCGCAACACGGCGAATCGACTGGTCAATTTCGATGATGCGAATCTGCGGCGCAGCGCACAGGCCTCGGTAGCCGCGTGTGCGCGGGTCGAACGCGCCCTCGAAATTCTGGGCGACGAGATTCCTGATCATCTCAAGTACGCAGGAATGCTGCGTATTACCCATCGAGACGCGAGTCTTGATGAACTGGGAAATCGGGCCGAGCCGCCGCTCACCAAGGATGCGATTGCTGGGCGGATCCGCCGACTGCTGGCGATGGCAGACAAGGAAGCTGAGCTGCGCGGAATTCCCGGCACCGACGCGAACCTGCCGGAAGAAATCGAGCGCATGTAGCGCGACGGTTATTCCGCCGAGTGTGCTGCGTTCGCTTATGGCGAGAAGTACGCGCTGTCACCGACTGCGGAATGCGCCAGCGACATAGACTGGCCAACGAAGACTTTCCGCATACGTTACCCAACTCAGGAGGAACGCAACATGACCGCATACACCCTGCCAGAACTGCCCTACGACTACGCGGCTCTCGAGCCGCACATCAGCGGCAAGATCATGCAGCTGCATCACGACAAGCACCATCAGGCCTACGTGACCGGCGCTAACACTGCGCTCGAGCAGCTCGCGGAGGCCCGTGATTCCGGCAATCTTGCGGCAGTCAATAAGCTCGAGAAGGACCTTGCCTTCAACGTCGGTGGACACGTCAACCACACCATTTTCTGGAACAACCTGTCGCCGGAGGGTGGCGAGCGCCCGGAAGGTGAGCTCGCTGCTGCAATCGATGAGTTCTTCGGCTCCTTCGAGAAGTTCCAGGCGCACTTCACCGCGACTGCGATGGGCGTGCAGGGCTCCGGTTGGTCCGTGCTTGCTTGGGACGCTCTCGGGCAGCGCGCGAACATCGTGCAGCTCTTCGACCAGCAGGGCAACCTCCCCGCTGGCACGATTCCGCTGCTCATGCTCGACGTCTGGGAGCATGCCTACTACCTCGATTACCTGAACGTGCGCGCTGACTATGTGAAGGCGTTCTGGAACATCGCAAATTGGCAGGACGTCGCACAGCGCTTTGAAGCTGCTCGCAGCAACAGCGCAGGGCTGATCCAGCTGTAATGCGTTGGCGGGCCGATCCACCCAGGTCGGCCCGCTTCGTGCTGTCCAGAGGCGTCCGCGCCGCACACAACCCGAGGAGTTCAGTCCATGCGCACCATCGAAAGTCTCGGCTCCCTGCGTTCACAGACCGTGATCGTGAGAGCTGATCTCAACGTTCCGCTGAAAGACGGCGTCATTACTGACGATGGGCGGATCCGCGCATCGCTCACGACTCTGCGTGAGCTTCGCGCCGCTGGCGCTCGGGTGGTGGTGATCAGTCATTTGGGTCGTCCCGCCGGGGTGCCCGAAGAGAAATACTCCCTGCGACCGGTCGCGGTGAGGCTCGGGGAACTTCTGGGGACCTCGGTGGCGTTTGCGCCTGAGACCATCGGTGCTGCAGCGACCGCGCTGCGTGATGGTTTGCAGGACGGTGACGTGCTGCTGCTCGAGAATCTGCGTTTCAACGCAGCGGAGACCAGCAAGGATGCCGCAGAACGTGAAGCCTTTGCGTCCGAACTCGCCGCCGGAGCTCACGCCTATGTGTCTGATGGTTTTGGCGTGGTGCACCGCCAACAGGCGAGTGTCACTGAGCTCGCGCAGGCCTTGCCGAGCGCCGCTGGCCGACTCGTGCAAGCCGAGCTCGAGGTACTGCGGCGACTGACTGAAGCGCCGCAGCGTCCCTACACGGTGGTGTTGGGTGGCTCTAAGGTCTCCGACAAGCTCGGTGTCATCTCACACCTACTAGATCGTGTTGACACATTGCTGATTGGCGGTGGCATGGTCTTCACCTTCCTGGCCGCACAGGGCTATCGGGTGGCCAGCAGTCTGCTCGAAGAAGACCAGCTCGAAACCGTCCGCGGCTATTTGGCGCAAGCCGCGGCAAGAGGAGTACGCATTGTGCTCCCGACTGACATTGTCGTGGCGGAGCGGTTCGCCGCAGATGCTGCACATGAGGTCGTTCCTGCTGACGCCATCGAGCAGAGCAGCTTTGGTACGACCGGGATAGGGCTTGACATCGGGCCAGCTGCCGCCGCAGATTTCGCGCGTGAGATCTCGGAGTCGGCAACCGTCTTCTGGAACGGCCCGATGGGGGTCTTCGAAATGGCAGCCTTCTCCGCAGGAACGCGAATTGTTGCGCAGGCACTTACCGAGACTTCTGGTTTCACCGTGGTCGGCGGTGGTGACTCTGCCGCTGCCGTCCGTGCCCTGGGATTCCCCGATGCTGCCTTTGGACACATTTCTACTGGTGGGGGAGCGAGTCTTGAGTTCTTGGAAGGCAAGTCGCTGCCTGGACTGGAGGTGCTCGGATGAACGAGCCTTCTTCGCGGATCCCGTTGATCGCGGGCAATTGGAAGATGAACCTCGACCACCTGCAGGCAATTGCAGTGGTTCAGAAGTTGGCCTGGAGCCTGAAAGATGTCAAACACGATTTTGACTCGGTAGAAGTCGCAGTCTTTCCTCCCTTCACAGACTTGCGTTCCGTGCAGACCCTGATCGCCGCAGACAAGATGTCGCTGCGGCTGGGAGCTCAGGATGTTTCCCCATACGAGGCCGGGGCCCGCACCGGTGATATCGCCGCAGCGTTCCTGCAGAAGCTCGATGTGCACTACGTCATCGTGGGTCATTCCGAGCGGCGTCACGGGCACGGGGAAAGCGGTGCCACGATTGCGGCAAAGGCCAGCGCGGCTCATCGTTCTGGAATGGTGCCAGTGATCTGCGTCGGCGAGACCGCCGAGGATCTGGCCACGCACGGGGCGGCCGCGGTGCCGCTGCAGCAGCTTGCGGAGGCGCTCGGTGACCTCCCGGCAACTGCAGAATGTGTGATCGCTTACGAACCAGTGTGGGCAATCGGCAGTGGTGAAGCAGCGAGCCCCGAGCAGGCCAACGACGTGTGCTTTGCACTGCGCGAGCGTCTCGTGGAGCTCCGCGACGATGCGTTCGCTGCGCGTACACGGATTCTGTACGGTGGCTCCGTGACGAGTCAGAATGTCGCCAGTTTCATGCGACAGCCACAGATTGATGGTGCGTTGGTCGGAGGGGCGAGTCTTGATGCCGCAGAGTTTGCGCGCATCGTGCAATACCGAAAACACGTCATCGGCGCGTAGCCCAGGGGAGCGGCCTACGACGCACGGTATAGTAAGAGCTGGCTCACTACGCCCCCACCTATGAAAGGCCTTCTGTGCTCATTCTGAAGATCGCTCTGATCGTCATCCTGGTGATCACGAGTCTGCTGCTCACTCTCTTCATTCTGCTGCACAAAGGTCGCGGCGGCGGTCTCTCCGACATGTTCGGTGGAGGCGTCACCTCGGGTCTGGGTTCTTCGGGGGTCGCAGAGCGAAACCTCAACCGGATCACCATTGCAGTGTCACTCGTGTGGTTCTTCTCGATCGTCGGGCTCGGCCTCATCGCTCGATTCTCGGTCGTCTAACTCTCGCAAGTCCTCGGGCGAAAGCCCACAGAAAGGTTCACTGTGTCTGGTAGTAGCGCAATTCGCGGCGCACGCGTTGGTTCAGGCCCCATGGGCGAAAAGGACCACGGAGCCCGCGCAGAGCGGATCGCCATTTCATATTGGGATGCGCTCGGAAACGAGACGGTTCGGTACTTCGCGGCTGATGTTGCTGACGAAGAAATCCCCGAGCAGATTGACTCCCCGCACAGTGGATTACCAGCGGGACGAGATCGGAATAATCCTCCGGAGCTTGCGAAGAACGAGCCCTATAAGACTCACCTGGCATACGTCAAGGAGCGTCGCACACCGGAAGAAGCAGAGGAACTGCTTGAGCAGGCGCTGCAGAAGCTGCGTGAACGCCGCGGGTCGGTGCCCATCGCATCGGCATAGACCAGAACGAAGCTTTCTGCGCGCCTAGGCCGGCAGACCACGTGTGGCCCTTTCTCACTTACTGAGAGAGGGCCACACGCATCTCGGCGACCGCCTCGGCAAAGTCGGCGCAGTACAGTGTGATGACCGGGCGTCCTTGTGCGAGCAGCACCTTACGATCCCCGGCAGCTTGCGCGCGGAGCAGTTCACCGAAAGTGGATCCTCCGCTTTCGGGTATTGGGAGCTCCGGAAGTTCACGATCAAGAATCTGCAAGAAGCTCCCTACTCGCGGGCCACCCTTGTGAAACTGGCCGGTTGAGTGCAGGTAACGAGGTCCGAAGCCCGCAGCTACCGGTATACCCAGCATCCGTGCCAAATCGGAGCGGAGCGCTTCAATTATCGTTTCAGAGTGCGGTGTTCGTTGGATAAACGCCTGTATGGCAACGTACCCGTCATTCGACACAGTCTGGCGCAGTTCCGTAAGTGCCGCGCGAGGCGAAAGGGCGGCCTGGTCGGCATGGGGCGCGTTGCCATCCGAGGCGGCAACGAGTGCGGCACGCGCAGCAACCTTTGCGGACTCCACATCCGGCTGATTGAAAGGATCGATATTCAAGACAAATCCAAGCAGTGCCGTCGCTACCTCCCACAACAGGAATTGCGCACCTAGCGGAGCTGCAACGACAATGCTCCCGGGGGAGACGGGGCGCGTGGGCGCCTGGTCTCGCAACCAAATCACCCTGCTGTGACGCGTCCTCGAACCCGCAGGTTCCGGAGCGCGACCTGATAGTGCGATTGGCAAGATTCCCTTGCCGTCTTTGCCCGTTGACTCTGCAAGCAGCTGTTCGATCCAGTCCCCGAGCCTCCAGGGAGTGCTCGTCTGTTCGGCGACACCGAGCACCCATGCGTCCGGGAGCCCCGCAGCAATGTGGGCTGCCAACTGAAGAGCGACGTTGTCCGGCACATCCGCAAAGAGCGATGCGTGTACGACCTCAGCCTCGTGGATAAGTCGCTCAGTGTCGGCACCAGCGAGCGTCGCAGGAACCAAGCCAAACGCACTAAACACGGAGAAGCGTCCGCCAATTTCTGGGTCAGCATGAAACACGCAGTAACCGGCGGCTTGCGCATGCTTGGCCAGTTCCGAACCCGGGTCAGTCACCACAATGATGTGGTGCGCAGCGGGGAGCCCAGCCTGTGCATACGCGGCTTCAAACGCGGCAAGCTGGCTGCGTGTCTCGACAGTGGTTCCGGACTTCGAACTCACGACCACCGCGGTGCGCGCAAGATCCTGCGAGAGCTCATTCCGCACACTGGCGGGATGCGTGGTGTCCAGCAGCACCAGAGGGACGCCCGCCCAGCGCGCGATGACCTCAGGGCCGAGGCTTGACCCACCCATTCCACACAGCACCACCCGGGTAATGCCTCTGCGCGTGAGGTCTGAACGGACAGCTGAGGCACGAGCAATGATGTCCCTGGCTTCGCGAAACGGATCCACCCAGCCAAGTCTGATGCGCGCCTCGGCAGCAGCCGCCGGACCCCACAGCGATGCGTCGCGCTGCAGGATACGGCTGGCGACCCCTGCCTGAATGAGTGTGCGGAGTGTCGTGGCAGCCGACTCAGGCTGTTCCCCCGCATGGACGGTGATGTGCATCTGTGTCACCGCACCGCGTCCAGAGCCCGGGTCACCGTGTCCACGAGGTCATTCCATGACTGCAAGAACTTCTGCACGCCCTCCTGTTCGAGCTGCCCGGTGACCTGCTGGTAGTCAATGCCGAAAGCGTCAATGCAGTTGAGCGCATGATCAGACTCTCGAAAGTGAGTGAAGGGAAATTCTGGTGTCTCCCCATGATCAGCAAAGGCTTCCAGCGTGGCTTCCGGCATGGTATTCACGACCTCCGGCGCAACGAGTGCTGATACGTACAGAGTGTCAGGCAGCGCGGGATCCTTCACTCCAGTGGAAGCCCACAACAATCGTTGCCGGTGTGCCCCTTGCGACAGCAGGTGTTGTGCGCGCTCACTGGTGTAGTACTGCTGGAAGATTTCATAGGCAAGCCGTGCGTTTGCCACACCGGCCGTGCCGGTCAGCTCGAGCGCTTCCGGGGTGCCAATTTCCTTGAGACGTCGATCCACCTCAGTGTCGACCCGAGACACGAAAAACGAGGCCACCGAGTGAATAGTCCGGAGATCATGACCGGCCGCTCGAGCGCGTTCCAAGCCCAGCAAGGTCGCGTTGAGCACTTCGCGGTACCTGGTCAGGCTAAATAGCAGCGTCACATTGACACTAATACCGGATGCCAGGGTGTCCGTGATCGCGGAAAGGCCAGCAGTCGTAGCGGGAATCTTGATCATTGCGTTGGGGCGATCAACCAGATTCCACAGCTCAGCGGCGCGTGCCACGGTGCCTGGGGCATCGTGCGCCAGCGCTGGTTCCACCTCGATGGACACACGTCCATCTCGGCCGGAAGAGCGTTCCCAGATCGGCATCAGCAGATCACACGCGTCGGACACATCATGTGTCGTCAAACGGGTGATGGTCTCCTGCGCACCGAGGCCATCCCGCGCACACTGCGCAATAGCCTCCTCGTAGCCAACTCCGCTCCCTATCGCTTGCGCAAAGATTGTGGGATTGGTTGTGACGCCCACAACATGACGAGTATCGATCAGACGCGCGAGATTCCCGCTACTGAGTCGATGACGAGACAGATCGTCCAGCCAGATGCTGACTCCGGCTTCACTCACACGAGCAGTGCGTGCGCTCATTCCGGTTCCTTTCGCCGTCTCGAGGCTGTCTAGGCAGAAAGAGAATCGTGAGCTGCGGCCACAACTGCCTCAGCGGTGATGCCGAATTCGCGGAACAGTGTCTCGTAATCAGCCGAGGCACCGTAATGCTCAATAGAAATTGACCGACCACGATCGCCCACATACTCTCGCCAACCAAGCGAAATTCCAGCTTCCACACTGACGCGCGCGGAGACGGCAGTCGGAAGGACACTCTCGCGGTACTCGGGTGTCTGTTCCGCAAACCATTCCAGGCACGGAGCGGACACCACTCGGGCGCCAATACCGGATTCTCGAAGCGTGTCACGAGCGGCGACCGCAAGCTGCACTTCGGAACCAGTAGCGATAAGAATCACGTCGACCGAGCCCGTTGGCGAGTCAAGCAGCACATACGCTCCGCGACGGGCGCCTTCCGCAGCTGCGAATTCGTCTCCGGTGGCAGGGTCCGTGCCGCGCGGGAATACGGGCACATTCTGCCTGGTCAGCGCCAGACCGGCTGGCCCTTCACGCCGACTGAGAATCTCATGCCACACCACCGACACCTCATTTGCGTCTGCGGGACGCACTACTGCGAGATTTGGTATCGCCCGCAAGGAAGCGAGGTGTTCGATCGGTTGGTGGGTGGGTCCATCTTCACCCAGCGCAATGCTGTCGTGTGTCCAGACAAACACGCTCGGGACATTCATCAGCGCTGCGAGCCGAACTGCCGGACGCATGTAATCGGCGAACTGCAGGAACGTTCCGCCATAACTGCGTGTCTTCCCATGCAACTGAATACCGTTGAGGATCGCCGCCATCGCGTGTTCACGGATACCGAAGTGCAGCACCCTGCCGTACTGGTTCCCGCGCCATGAGGCAGTCGAGTGGTGCGCTGGGATGAATGAAGGTGCATCGGAGATCGTGGTGTTGTTCGAGCCCGCAAGGTCAGCTGATCCGCCCCACAGTTCAGGCAGCACCGGTGCCAGAGAATTCAACACTCTGCCGCTCGCGGCACGAGTGGCGACACTGGTTCCGGCTTCAAATACTGGGAGCACAGACAGCGCCTCAGCTGGCAAGTTTCCAGCTTCCAAGCGGTCGAGCAACTGCTTACGCTCCGGGTGCGCCGCGGCCCATCTATCGAAAGCCAGTTGCCACTCAGCGCGGGCTGCTGTACCTCGCTGCACTGCGAGACGCGCGTGCGCAAGCACTTCGGGCGCTACGACGAAGTGTTCCTGCGGGTCGAACCCTAGCGCTCGCTTCAGACCTGCGAGTTCTTCGGCGCCCAGCGCCGATCCATGAATGCCGCCGGTGTTCTGTTTGCCAGGAGAGGGCCAACCAATGATGGTTTTCAAAACGATCAGAGAGGGCTTTGTTGTCTCCGCCTGAGCGCTCTGAATTGCCGCGTAGAGTTCGTGCACGTCTTCGACGTACTCGCCCGACTTCTTCCAATCGACTTCCAACACCTGCCAGCCATATGCGCGGTAACGCATGGCCACATCCTCAGAAAAAGCGATGTCCGTATCGTCTTCGATCGAAATTTGATTGCTGTCGTAGATAGCGATCAGATTGCCAAGCTCTTGATGCCCTGCAAGCGAGGCTGCTTCGCCGGTCACGCCCTCTTGTATATCGCCGTCGCCAGCGATGACATAGGTGAAGTGGTCGAACGGGCTTGTACCCGGTGCAGCCTCAGGATCGAACAAGCCACGTTCGTATCGCTGCGCGTATGCGAATCCGACTGCTGACGCCAAGCCCTGGCCCAGCGGGCCGGTGGTGATCTCAACTCCAGCCGTGTGTCCGTACTCTGGATGGCCTGGAGTCTTCGAACCCCAGGTTCGCAGTGCCTTGATATCTTCGAGCTCGAGGCCGTATCCACCGAGATACAGCTGCACATACTGCGTCAGTGAGCTGTGCCCCACCGAGAGAATAAAGCGATCACGTCCGAGCCAGTCGCTGTCGCTGGGATCGTGACGCATGACTTTCTGATGCAGCAGATAGGCAACCGGAGCCAGGCTGATTGCGGTGCCGGGATGGCCGTTGCCGACGCGCTCGACGGCGTCTGCTGCAAGCACACGCGCGGTGTCCACCGCGCGGTCATCCAGCTCATCCCACTGCAGTTCGTTTGTCAATGCCCAGCCTTTCTCAACACCTAGATCGCGGCCGCGCCGCACCATCACCAAGCCTACAGCGACGACGGGTACCATAGAGGGCGATGTCTACGAGAACCGTGAGCACCAGCGTCCCCCCCATTGATTCACGCGGCGGGGTGTTCTGGCGTCGTATTCGTGCATATGTAGCGCTGACCAAGCCGCGCGTCATGGAACTTTTGCTGGTCGTCACGGTTCCGGCAATGTTCCTTGCTGAGCGTGGGGTGCCGAATCTGTGGTTGGTTCTTGCCACTCTGGTCGGCGGTGCGATGAGCGCTGGGTCGGCAGGTGCGTTCAACTGCTATCTCGATCGTGACATGGATCGCAAAATGAACCGGACGAAGGATCGCCCGCTCGTTACCGGTGAGATCTCCGACCGAAACGCCCTCATTTTCTCCTGGGTGCTGGGGATCCTGTCGGTGGCTTGGCTGTTGCTGACGACGAACTGGCAAGCCGCCGCGTTGAGTGCCGCGGCGATCTTCTTCTACGTGGTGATCTACACCATCCTGCTGAAACGTCACAGCGAGCAGAACATCATCTGGGGCGGAATCGCCGGCTGTTTCCCCGTGCTAATTGGCTGGGCCGCAGTCACCGGATCACTGGATTGGCCAGCTTGGATCTTCTTCCTGATTATCTTCTTGTGGACCCCACCGCACTACTGGCCACTGTCGATGAAATACCGTGACGACTATGCCTCCGCTGGCGTGCCGATGTTGGGCGTCGTGCGTGGGCGCGTTACCGTCGGGCTGCAGATCATCCTGTATACCTGGGCGACGGTGGCATCAAGCCTGCTCCTGATCCCAGTAGCTCAGATGGGCTGGGTCTACACCATCACAGCACTCTCGGCGGGAGCGTACTTCATCATCGAAGCACATCGGCTCTACGGAAGTGCGATTCGCGGCCAAGAGGGAAAACCGATGCGGGTGTTCCACGGCTCGATCAGCTATCTGTCGCTCGTCTCTATCGCCATCGCGGTTGACGCACTGCTCCCGTTCTAACACCGCTCGCTGCACGCGTTCTGCGCCGAGCCAGGAATGACACCGTGCTCACTCGTAAACGGGGGACGCTACTTGACCATGTCAGTCGTGGGCCGCTTCATGCGCAGAATCACAACGGTTTGTACTGCCGCAGACAGCGAGGCGAGCACCATGTGCACGCCGACTGCCAGGGGCGGCAGACCGTTGCGCGCCTGATAGAGACCCACGAGAACCTGCACGGCAACGACTGCCAGCTGCGTCATGAGCCAGGGTGTGGGGCGCAGCCGAGCCACCAGAGCCCACATCAGCAGGGCTATCGTCAGCGCGGTCAGTATGTAGCCCGGCCAGGCGTGCACATGTGAGAGCCACACGGCGTCAAAGCCATTGCGGCCAGCTTGCGCATCGCCGGAATGGGGTCCTGCACCCGTAGTCAGCACACCCACCACAATCACCACGCTCAGCACCAAGCTCGTGATGTGGGTCAGCACGGCGAAACCTCGAGGTACGACCAATTCCCGTGGTCCAGGCGTTTCACGCATGCGCACCAGGTAGATAGCGGCAACGATGACGAGGATGACTGAAGCGACGTAATGGAAGCCGACGATGAGGGGATTGAGTCCGGTAAGCACGGTGATGCCACCAATGACCGCCTGAGCGATGATTCCGGCGAGCATGACTGCCGACAGCACAAAGAGGTCGCGGCGCTGTCGTCGCAGGCGCCAGGAAAGCAGGAAAACGAGAATGGCCAGTATTCCGAGCACGCCAGTCAGCGTCCGATTGCCGAACTCAATAATGCCGTGGATCCCCATCTCGGCGGTCGGGACCAGGGATTCCGCGGTGCACAGAGGCCAGGTCGGGCAGCCGAGCCCAGATCCTGTAAGCCGTACCGCGCCGCCGGTTCCGATAATGGCGACGTTCGCCACAAACGAGGCCCAGGCAAGAGTCGGGAGAAAGCGGGGGAGTGCGCGTTTCACGGACGGCCGAAGGCTGACCTCGGTGCGGCTGGCGGTGGACACTTCGTCTTCCTTTCGACACTGCGTTTCATTCGCTCAGAGCGCAACGCACTCGGCAGTACTTCACATGCGAGTCAAGTACCATGGGAGGCTGTGGTTGCGAACGGTAATTTCGCTCACTGCGCACAGCAGCAAGAGCGAAGCCCGTCCGAAGCCCAGACTACTGCACCGTTGCAGGGAGCCAGGTGGATGCCCCATCTCGTACGATCGATGTGATCGTTCGTGCGTACGGTTCCCGTAACCAGACGATCGAGGGATGGAACGATGCCAGACGTGCTTATTGACCGGCCTGAGCTGGAAGGCTTGGGCGTTTACGAATTTGGCTGGCACGACAAAGACGAGGCCGGCGCCACCGCTCAGCGTGGCCTCAGCGAAGCCGTGGTTCGAAACATCTCAGGTCTGAAAGATGAACCGGCTTGGATGCTCGAACGCCGTCTGAAGGCGCTACAGATCTTTGAGCGGAAGCCGATGCCCGCTTGGGGTGCCGATCTTAGCGATATCGATTTCGACAACATCAAATACTTTGTCCGCTCTACTGAGCGGCAAGCCACCAGTTGGGAAGAGCTCCCGGAGGAGATCAAGAACACCTACGAGAAGCTCGGGATCCCTGAGGCCGAGCGCCAGCGTCTTGTGGCGGGCGTTGCGGCGCAGTACGAATCTGAGGTTGTGTACCACCAGATCCGCGAAGATCTGGAGGAGCAAGGTGTCCTCTTCCTTGACACCGACACCGCCTTGCGTGAGCATCCCGAGATTTTCCAGGAGTACTTCGGCACGGTCATTCCTTCCGGTGACAACAAGTTCGCTGCCCTCAACACTGCAGTGTGGTCCGGTGGCTCCTTCGTATACGTGCCGAAGGGCGTGCACGTCGAGATTCCGTTGCAGGCGTACTTCCGCATAAACACCGAGAACATGGGCCAGTTCGAACGCACGCTGATCATCGCTGATGAGGGCAGCTACGTTCACTACATCGAGGGCTGCACGGCACCGATCTATAAGAGCGACTCCCTCCACTCAGCGGTCGTGGAGATCGTGGTAAAGAAGAACGCACGCGTGCGCTACACCACCATTCAGAACTGGTCGACGAACGTGTACAACCTCGTCACCAAGCGTGCAGTGGCTGAAGAAGGCGCCACCATGGAGTGGGTCGATGGCAACATCGGGTCCAAGGTCACCATGAAGTACCCATCCATCTACCTAACCGGTGAACACGCCAAGGGAGAAACCCTCTCAGTCGCGTTCGCGGGCCCAGGACAACATCAAGATGCGGGCGCCAAGATGATCCACCTGGCTCCCCACACCAAATCATCTATTCTCTCGAAGTCAATTGCCCGCGGTGGGGGCCGCACCGGGTACCGTGGCGAGGTTCGGATCGATGCGGGAGCGCATCACGCCGCCAACTCCGTGGTGTGTGACGCTCTTCTCGTCGATACGATTTCGCGCAGCGATACCTATCCAGCCATCGACATTCGCACCGATGACGCCGAATTGGGACATGAGGCAACCGTGTCTCGTGTGAGCGAAGATCAGCTTTTCTATCTGATGAGCCGCGGTCTCGCAGAAGAAGAAGCCATGGCAATGATCGTCCGTGGATTCATCGAGCCAATTGCGCGTGAGCTTCCGATGGAATACGCACTTGAACTCAACAAGCTCATTGAAATGGGCATGGAAGGATCCGTCGGATAATGACCGAAGCTGTTGCAACGCAGGAAACCGCTCAGCACGGGTTCGTTGCCCACTCGGACGGTGCTGGCGCACAAACTGCGCCGGTACAAACGCGCTCAGAGCGTTTCACCTCAACCAAAGTGGAGGACTTCCCGGAGGTGACCGGTCGAGAGCTGGTGTGGAAGTTCGCTCCCGTGCAGAAGCTCGGCGAGCTCCTCCACGGTAACCTCAACGGCGCACGGGTACCGATGCAGCTCACTGACTCTGCAGGGGTAACCAGCGAGTGGATCAGCCGCGAGGATGCCCGCATCGGACGTGCTGGCGCACCTGAGGATCGCGCCGCGGCGGCTGCGTGGTCTGCGTTTTCTGAGGCTCACCTGCTGACCCTCACGAGCGAGGACCCGGTAACCGCAGTGGTTGCGCGCTCTACGCTCGGGGCTGACGCACGCGCCGCGCACACGGTGATCGAGGCGAAACCGTACGCGCGTGGACTGGTGATCCTCGAAAATCGCGGAACTGCCAAGCTTACGGAGAACGTAGAAATCGTCGTGGGCGATGGTGCGGATCTCACCGTAGTCAGCATCCAGCAGTGGGATACCGGTGCCCAGCACTTGGCCAGTCACTATGCAACCGTCGGTCGCGACGCCACGCTGAAGCATATTGTCGTGACACTCGGCGGTGATGTCGTGCGTCTGAACCCGTCTCTTCACCTTGACCACCCAGGTGCGAACGGCGAGGCGTTCGGCGCGTATTTCGCTGATGCCGGACAGCACCTTGAGCATCAGGTGTATGTGGACCACCACGCACCGAATACCCGCAGCCGCGTGAATTACAAGGGTGCGCTGCAGGGTGAGGGTGCGCGCACGGTGTGGATCGGCGACGTCCTCATTCGTAACAACGCCAGCGGCACTGACTCATACGAGCAGAACCGCAACCTCACTCTGACAGAGGGGACGCGCGCAGATTCGATCCCGAATCTCGAGATTGAGACGGGTGACATCGCCGGAGCTGGCCATGCCAGCGCCACTGGGCGTTTCGACGATGAGCACATCTTCTATCTGCAGAGTCGCGGGATCTCTGCGGAGGAGGCACGCCGCTTGGTCGTGCGTGGATTCCTGCTGGAGGTCATCGGTCAAATCGGCGACGCCGACACTGAAGAACGATTGCAGCTGGCGATCGACGAAGAGCTTGCGGAAGGGGTGGGTGCATGAGTCGGCAGAAAGCCATCGCGTTGAGCGAGCTCGTGCAGGATCAAGCGGTGCGAGTCGTCATTGACGACACACCGATTGCGATCGTGCTTGACGCCCAGGGCGAAGTGCACGCGATCGGCGACACCTGTTCACACGGGCAGATCAGCCTGGCAGAAGGCTTCGTCGAGGGCGACACCCTGGAATGTTGGGCTCACGGCTCGGCGTTCTCTCTCCGTAGCGGCAAGCCGCTCAATTTGCCGGCATACGAACCGGTTCCCGTTTTTGTCGTCGAGATCGAGAACGGCGACGTATACATCGACCCCACCGTTACGAAAGAGATTCCCGCATGAACTCCGTACTTGAAATCAAGGATCTGCACGTTAGCGTCGAGACCGAACAGGGTCCGAAGCAGATTCTGAAGGGTGTCAACCTCACCATCCGTCAGGGTGAGACCCATGCAATCATGGGGCCGAACGGTTCAGGCAAGTCCACTCTCGCGTATGCAATCGCTGGTCACCCCCGGTACGAGGTCACCAGCGGTTCGATCCTCCTGGACGGCGAAGAGGTGACCGAGATGGAGGTAGACGAGCGTGCCAAGGCCGGGCTCTTCCTCGCCATGCAATACCCGGTAGAGATTCCTGGTGTCACCAACGCGAATTTTTTGCGCACCGCTAAGACCGCGATCGCTGGAGAGGCACCCGCGATCCGCACCTGGATGAAGGAAGTCAAGGGCGCGATGGAAGACCTGCGCATGGACGCTTCCTTCGCCGAGCGCAACGTGAATGAAGGATTCTCAGGTGGTGAAAAGAAGCGCAATGAGATTCTGCAACTTGAGCTGCTTAAGCCCAAGTTTGCTGTGCTTGACGAAACCGACTCGGGTCTCGACGTGGACGCGCTGAAGATCGTCTCGGAGGGCGTCAATCGTGCGAAGGAGCACACTGGCCTGGGTGTGCTGCTTATTACTCACTACACGCGAATCCTGCGCTACATCAAGCCCGATTTTGTGCACGTGTTCGTAGACGGCAAGGTCGCTGAAGAAGGTGGACCGGAGTTGGCTGAGCGTCTCGAAGACGCAGGCTACGATCGTTTCCTCTCCGCAGCTGTCGAGGCATAGGCTGAACTCATGACTGAGACCGTAAAGATCACCACGATCGACCCGGAATTCCGTGAGCAAGCGCTCGAGGCGCTCAAAGATGTCTCGGACCCAGAGCTCGGTGTGAATATTGTCGATCTGGGGCTGATCTACGATCTGGCCTATGACGAAGAGCACGATGCGCTGGTGATCAGCATGACGTTGACGAGCGCCGGTTGCCCGTTGACGGACGTGATCGAAAATGACATTGCGGAAGCGCTCGATGGTTTGGTCGCTGCATTTAGGATCAACTGGGTGTGGATGCCGCCGTGGACGCCGGAGCGAATCACAGACGATGGTCGCGACATGATGAGAGCCCTGGGGTTCTCGATCTAAGTTCGCACACCGTGATCGCTTGTGGGCTATTGCGGAGTGTCGCGCTTGCGCAGTTGTGTGAGCCAGCGAAGAAATAATCGTCATGCGAAGACCCGGGCTATCGTGCCCGGGTCTTCGCATGACAACTGAAGTATGGAGTAATTCGTGATCACGGTCGAAGACCTGGCGATCGACGTGGGAGCCCGACGTCTCATGTCCGGCGTAACGTTTCGAGTGAACCCGGGCGACAAGATCGGGCTCGTGGGTAGGAACGGCGCGGGGAAGACCACGCTGACACGCACCCTGTCGGGGGAGCTGCAACCAGCGGAGGGGAAGGTCACCGTCTCGGGTGAACTAGGATTTCTGCCCCAGGATCCACGCACCGGAGATCCCGAACAGCTTGCCCGGCATCGCATCCTTGATGCGCGTGGCTTGGGCACGCTGATGCAGCAATTGAATCGCGCGACTGAGGAGATGGCATCACCGGATTCGGCCATCGCAGAAAAAGCGATGAAGCGATTCGGCAATCTGACTGATCGCTTCCAAGCCTTAGGTGGCTACGCCGCAGAGGCTGAGGCCGCATCGATCTCCCACAACCTTGGCTTGCCTGACCGCATTCTTGACCAGCCGCTGGGCACCCTGTCGGGCGGACAGCGACGCCGGATCGAACTCGCGCGCATTCTGTTTTCCGACGCCGACACGATGATTCTTGACGAACCGACCAACCACCTCGATGCCGACTCCATCGTGTGGCTGCGTGAGTTCCTGAAAAGCTATCGCGGCGGGGTCATCGTGATCAGTCACGATATTGACCTGGTCGGTGAAACCGTAAACCGAGTGTTCTATCTCGACGCAAACCGTCAGGTCATCGACGTCTACAACATGGGCTGGAAGCTCTATCTTCGTCAGCGCGCGGCTGACGAAGAGCGCCGACGTAAGGAACGCACCAACGTCGAAAAGAAGGCCTCGGCCCTACAACAGCAGGCAGCGCGCTTCGGCGCGAAGGCATCAAAGGCGGCTGCCGCACATCAGATGGTGGCGCGTGCCCAGAAGATGCTGTCCAGCCTCGAAGATGAGCGCCAAGTGGATCGCGTTGCAAAGTTGCGTTTCCCGGACCCCGCTCCCTGCGGCAAGACTCCGTTGATGGGGGAGATGCTCTCCAAGTCGTACGGGTCACTCGAGATCTTTGCCGGCGTCGACCTCGCCATCGATCGCGGATCAAAGGTGGTGATTCTTGGACTCAACGGTGCGGGTAAGACCACGCTGTTGCGATTGCTCGCCGGAGTCGACGAACCAGACGCGGGACGTCTCATCGCTGGTCACGGGCTCAAGGTGGGGTATTACGCGCAGGAGCACGAGACGCTCGATGTACACGCGAGTGTGCTGCAGAACATGGTGTCTGTTTCGCAACACCTCACCGAGACCGAGGCGCGGCGTGTGCTGGGTTCTTTCCTGTTCACCGGAGACGACGTATTGAAACCGGCTGGCGTGCTTTCAGGCGGGGAGAAGACGCGTTTGGCGCTTGCCATGCTCGTCGTCTCGAGCGCGAATGTCTTGCTGCTCGATGAGCCGACCAACAACCTGGATCCTGCAAGCCGCGAGGAGATCCTCGACGCACTCGCGAACTTCACCGGTGCGGTGGTGCTGGTGTCACACGATCCCGGAGCTGTTGAAGCATTGAATCCTGAGCGCGTACTGATCATGCCTGAGGGCACCGAGGACCACTGGTCGAAAGAGTACCTCGAGCTCATCGAGCTCGCCTAGGCGTCGAGCAGCGCGTCTTCCTCGTCAGCATCGCTGGGGCCGCGTCTGCTCTTGCGGGCAGCACGGCGCGCGTCTTCTCGCACCACTGAGGCGTCACCGGCGTTCAAGCTGCGGTACTCCTGGCGGGCCGCGTAGGCGACGCCGATCGCTGCAATCACAATAAAGACGTACCACTGGAGCGCGTATGAGAGGTGCGGCCCTTCGTCGCGCTCGGGACGTTCGGGCAGGATCCCTGTTTCGCCAGCGGGACTCTCTGATACCAGCTGACCGTAGGCGCCTGTGTAAGCAGACTCAGCGTCTAAGAGGCGTTGCAGTTCAGGCAAATTGATGCTGGCAACCGATCGGCCTGACGAACTCCGGCCGAAAATTTCAGGTTCACTCGCGCGCAGACGAGCCTGCACCGTGACTTCCCCGGTAGGCGCTGCCGGGAGAGTTGCCGGGACCTCGTCAGCGCCAGCCACCGCAACCCAGCCGCGATCCACAAAGAAGACCTTTCCGTCTTCGAGACGAAGCGGCTGGATCAGGTTCGATCCCACGCCACCCGCAGCAGGTCGATTGCGCGCAAGAAATGGCTCGCCCCAGTAACTTCCGGTCGTTTCCACAATCTGCCACTTCAAGCGGTCTTCGTTGAACTGGGAGAGCACAGGGAGCGCATCATTCAGCGAGACCGGCGACGCGTCGTAGTTTGCATCGATCCGGGCAATTTCTGCGCGCGCCTCAGCCCTGCGTTCGAACTGCCAGTTACCGAGCCACACGCACGCGATCGAAAAGACTGCGAACATCGCAAAATATCCAATCCAGCGCCGACTGCGCAGGAACTTCCATCCAATAGCGGCGGGCGCAGTCACTGAACCTCCCGTTGGCTGTCGAGCGGGGAGACCATCACCGGAAAGTCGCGGCTCTCGAGAAACACACGCAGGAACTCAAGATGAGCGTCACAGGCCAGCCAGACCTTCCGACGATCAGCAGCATGAATTCTCGGATTCCGCCAGGCAATCGACCACGACCCAGCATCCGTGCATCCAGCACGCGAGCATTCACGTTGTCCGGGCGTGGCCCCGCCGAGGACACTCAGGGCGTGCGCACTCACGCCTGCTCACCGCTACTCCGCCGTTCCGCTGGCGCGTCGATCACAATCAGCGTCTCCGCTGTTGGGGCTGCGGCGGCCACCGGTTGGCCCGTAAGTTCTAACGGTGTCGGAGCCTGTGGGCGCTCTCCATCGGCGCTATGGTTCACGGCGTTAGCCACCAAGACTGCGAACCACGGCAGGATCACTGCACCCGCACCGGCGAGGAGGATCCACCAGCCGCGCACCCACAGCAGCGACGCCACACACGCCATACGAAGGCTCATGGCAATGAAGTACATCCGCATGCGATGCGCGCGATCCTCAGCGGGATTAATACCGGCGGAGGTGACCTGGTACTGCTCAGACATGTGACTCGTTCTCCGTTCAGTCACAGGGTAGCGCTTCCCACTGAGTGCCATCCTCACAGCATCCTTGCGCAGCGTCGAATTCCTCTAGGCTGGCTTGAGCACTCGACGGAAGGATCCACATCATGAGCACCTCACGCACCGTACTCGTGACCGGCGGCAACCGAGGCATCGGCTTCGCCATTGCCGAACGCATGCTTGCCGACGGTCATCGTGTGGCGGTCACCGCGCGATCAGGTGAGGGCCCGCAGGGCGCACTGACGGTGCGTGCCGAGATGACGGACGCGGCCTCGATTGATGCGGCCTTCAGTGAGGTTGAGCGCGAACTCGGGCCGGTGGAGGTCGTGGTCGCAAACGCAGGCATCACACGTGACACCCTGCTCCTGCGGATGACTGAAGAAGAGTTCACCAGCGTTATCGACACCAACCTCACAGGCACCTTCCGGGTCGTGAAGCGCGCGGCAAAAGGACTCCTCAAGGGTCGATTCGGTCGCGTGATCCTCATCTCCAGCGTTGTTGGGCTGTACGGTTCACCGGGACAAATCAACTACTCTTCGTCCAAAGCAGCGCTTGTCGGCTTTGCGCGCTCTTTGACACGCGAACTGGGCTCGCGCGGCATTACCGCCAACGTGATCGCACCGGGATTCATTGAAACGGACATGACCGCTGAACTGCCCGAGGCGCAGCAGCAGCAATACCTCAGTTCAATCCCGGCAGGCCGTTTTGGTCAGGTGGCAGAAATCGCTGCCGCCGCGGCGTGGCTCGCCAGTGACGAGGCTGGCTACATCTCCGGCGCAGTCATTCCTGTTGATGGCGGTTTGGGAATGGGCCACTGAGCCAGGTATCAGTCAACTTCGGCGAGGCGATCGAGTAACGGGATCGCCTTCCGAAGATCTTCCTCGATTGCCACGTCGGCGCTCTCGGTCACAATCGGTTTTGCGTTGAAACCGACGGACAGACCGGCTACCGCCATCATTTTGAGATCATTGGCACCGTCACCAATCGCAACGGTTGCGCCCCACTCAATGCCCTCAGCTGCGGCCCATTCCACGAGCGCATCGGCCTTTGCCTGCGCGTCAATGATGGGTCCGAGTAGCTGCCCGGTGAGTACACCATCGACAACTTCGAGGCGGTTCGCTCGCCAGTAGTCGAGTCGCAGGTCTTCGGCGAGTGGATCGAGCACCTCGTGGAAACCACCCGAGACCACCCCGACTTTGCCTCCCCGCGCGTGCACCTCTGCCACGAGTTCGTGAATACCGGGTGTCGGACGAACGCGGCTATACGTCTCCAAGAAGACGGTGTCTGGAATTCCTGCGAGTGTGGCGACCCGCTCGCGCAAACTCTGCACAAAATCCAGTTCACCGCGCATCGCCCGCTCGGTGACTTCTGTCACCTGTTCGCGGGTGCCAGCGGCATCTGCGAGGAGCTCAATGACCTCATCTTGAATGGTCGTGGAGTCGCAATCAAGAACGACGAGCGGACGAGGTGCGGGGGAAGAAGTCATGCTTTCAGTTTAGGGTTCACGCCGCGCCCCAGTGCAGCGATGGCTGCCGGCACACGCTTCGATAGGCTTGCACGCATGGTCAACGTGCTCAGACTCACCGATGTTTCTTTCATCCGCAACGGCCGCCCCATTCTGGACGCAGTGAACTGGGAAGTTGATAGTGCGCAGCGGTGGGTGGTGCTCGGAGCGAATGGAGCGGGAAAGACCACGCTACTGCGGCTCGCGACTGCGAACGACTTCCCGACTTCTGGAACCGTCGAGGTGCTGGAGCAGCGGTTGGGGACCTTTGACATCTGGGAATTGCGTAACCGATTGGGCTTCGCCTCGACCGCGACTGCACGGCGTATTCCGGAGAGCGAGACTGTGCGCAACCTCGTACTCACCGCTGCGTATGGCGTCGAGGGTCGCTGGAACGAGTCATACGATGGCTACGACTACCGCCAAGCCGACCGCATCATCGCTGAGTGGGGTTTGACGGAGTTCGCGGAGCATCCGTTCGGCACGCTGAGTGACGGGGAACGCAAACGCGCCATGATCGCCCGTGCGGTCATGACCGACCCAGAGCTGCTGCTGCTTGATGAACCGAGCGCCAGCCTCGATCTCGGAGCGCGCGAGCGATTGCTGCAGATGCTTTCCGGGTTTGCGCAGTCTCCCGATTCGCCTGCCATGATCATGGTGACGCATCACGTTGAAGAGATTCCACCGGGGTTCACACACGTTCTGCTCCTCAAAGATGGCCGCGTTCAGGCCGCCGGCCCCATCGCTGAGACTCTGACTGCCGCGGCGCTGTCCGTCACCTTCGATATGGAGCTGCAGCTCACCTTTACCGCAGGCCGCTACTCAGCTATTGCCCGCCCTTAAGCGCAGTGGCGTTCGAATACTGATATAGTGGAGCGTTGGCGCATGGCCGCTGCAGACTTTTGCGCATCGCGCATCAAACCCCAAGAGTTCAAAGGAATCCCATGAAGACCGAGATCCACCCCGAGTACAACGCCATCGTCTTCCGCGATCTGGCCTCGGGAGAGACGTTCCTCACCCGTTCGACGCTCACCAGCGACAAGACAATCGAACTCGATGGGGCAACCTACCCGGTTATCGACGTTGAAATCTCCAGCGCCTCGCACCCCTTCTACACGGGCAAGCAGCGCATCATGGACTCCGCTGGTCGTGTCGAGAAGTTCAACAAGCGCTTCAAGGGCTTCGGCGCGTAGTCGTTCTGAACAACTTGCCTGTGGGCGGGTCGCACCTCTGAGTGCTGCCCGCCCACTTTGGTTTTTCCGAGGGCGGAGACTACGCTCCGCGCACCGGCCAGCTGCCATCGGCAACAAACTGTGGATCCCTCACCCGCCGCATGTAATCCTGAAAACTCGCCGCCTGCGCTGCCGCCCAGCCAATCTGCGCATTGTGCAGCTCAACTAACTCGGCTGGCATCACCGTTGCAAAGCGGCGGGCGAGCGCCTGGGTAACGAGACCTGCGGCAATCGCATCTTCGCCGGCATCATGTGCGGTGGTAAGCGGCACTCCGTAGTGTGCGGCGACCACCTCGAGCGTCCGTTTGCCCTTCCGGAAACGATCAAACTGTTTGTCAAGTACCAGCGGGTCGATGACAGGGGAGAGGACTTCGGGCCAGCGCAACTCGTACCGAGCCGCCTCCGCGCGAAGCAGCGTCAGGTCAAACGGAGCGTTATACGCAACGATAGGGAATCCACGATCGAGCATCTCCGTGATGCGCTCAATGATCTGCGCAACGCCGACCGCCGCCTGCACTCCGCTGGTGCGAGCGACCTCGGTCGTGATGCCGTGGATCCTCGCGGCGGCCTCGGGGACTACCACTCCGGGATCGATGAGCCAGTCATAACGTTCGAGGACGTCACCAGTGCTGCCGAGCAACGCAATCGTGGAACTCACAATTCTCGCCTGCGCGGTATCAACTCCGGTCGTCTCGGTGTCAAAAACTGCGAGGTGTTCAGCCCACAGGGGCAGCTGTTCGGTCACTTCGATCCCTTTCCTTGCTCCTGATGCTACTGCTCGCCACCGACCCTGAAGATACGACGGCTACACTCGACGAGTGACTGATACACCCCCGGACCTCTTGGTCTCCACCCTCGGGATGGAAACCCGGGCTTGGCAGTACGGCGATACGTCCGGTAGTCCGCTGTTCTTGGTGCATGGCTTCCGTGGGGACCATCACGGGCTGCAAGAACTTGCCGAGCACCTGGTGGAGCGTGTGCCAGGGCTGCGCGTGATCGTGCCAGACCTCCCGGGATTCGGTGCAACTCCGACGGTTCCCGGTCGGACACACGACCTCGATTTATTTGGTGAGTGGTTGCGCGCGTTCACCGCTGCAGTAGTGCCTGAGACTCGATTTGCCGTACTCGGGCACTCCTTTGGCTCACTTGTGGTGGCAAATGCGCTGACACGCGACTGGAACCCCGGACGTGTGATTCTGATCAATCCCATCTCCGCACCGGCGCTCGCGGGTCCGCAAGCACTGCTGACCCAGCTGGCAATCCTGTACTATCGAGCGGCTGATGCGCTCCCTGAGCGGCCCGCACGTCAGCTCCTCGGTCATCCGCTCATTGTGCGAATCATGAGTGAGGTCATGGCGAAAACCTCCGATCGTGAGCGCCGTTCCTGGATCCACGGACAGCACGAGCGCTATTTCAGTACCTTCGCTGACACCTCGAGCCTGCTGCAGGCATTTCACGCGTCGGTGTCGCACACGGTCACGGAGTACGCGCAGCATTTCCTGGCGCCAACGCTGCTCATTGCCGGCGATCGCGATGACATCACCCCACTCGCAGCTCAGCTCACCCTACGCAACCACATCGTGGATGCGCGCCTGCGCATCATCCCCGGCGTGGGGCATTTAGTGCACTATGAAGCGGTGGATCACGCAACCGCCGAGATTCAGCAGTTCTTGCAGCGGTCGACACGTGCGGGGGAGCGCGGGTGAGGATCCACCGGATTTCCGATCTGAGCATCCCTGAGCTGGCCGACTACACCAGCCTGACGGATGTCGCGCTGCGACGAGTACGCGAGCCCGCCGAGGGTCTCTACCTTGCAGAGTCACCGAAGGTGATTGAACGCGCGCTCCGCGCGGGTCATCGGCCTCGATCGGTGCTGCTCCTGGAGGAGTGGCTACCGCGTGTCAGTCCGCTCCTGCAGGAATTTTCTGATGTGCCCGTGTTTATCGGTGAAGAGAGGCAGCTCGCGCAGCTCACTGGTTTTCACCTGCATCGGGGGGCGCTGGCGTCCATGCATCGGCCCGCACCTCGGGACCCCGCAGAGCTGCTGCGGAATTCCCGGCGTGTCGTGGTGCTGGAGGATCTCGCAGATCACACCAATGTGGGAGCCATCTTCCGTTCAGTGGCTGCACTGGGCGCGGACGCCGTATTACTCTCACCGGCGTGTGCCGATCCGCTGTATCGTCGCGCCGTGCGCGTGAGCATGGGCGCAGTGCTGCAAGTGCCGTGGGCGCGGCTTCCAGAGTGGCGGATCGCCGGTCCACTCATCAGAGATGCCGGATTTGAGCTGGCTGCGTTCGCACTGCGAGACGACGCCGAGGACCTCGCGGCGTTTGTGCAGCAGCTACCAACTCGACTCGCGCTCATGTTCGGTACCGAGGGGGAGGGGCTCAGTCGGAAGGCACTTGCTTCTGCCACGCGCAGCGTGGTCATCCCCATGGAGCACGAGGTTGATTCCTTGAACGTCGCCACGGCCGCCGCTGTCGCCTTGTGGGCAGTGCGGAGCGCGCATGTCACGCAGGGGAGCGCATGAGGGTGCCGCCGGGACGGGCGTTGGCCTATGCGTTATTGGCAGTGGTATTCGGCGCACTGTCATACGCCGTGGGAGTCGGGAGCCTGCTGGGGCAGCGCGCCGAAGCAAGCGTGCTGGAAGCTGCAAGTTTCAGTTACGACCCGCCAGCGCCACTGCGACTCGTCTCGGTCGCCACAATTATTGTTGCCCTCACAGCCATTGGAGCGGTAGCGCTCTGGGTGCACGGAATTGCCAGGGCAGTGCTCGTGGTGCTTGTACCGGCCGCCGCGATCATCACTGCACAGCTCCTCAAACAGCAGCTCCTCGAACGCCCGGAGCTCTTCGAACTTGACGCGATCAACACATTTCCGAGTGGCCACATGGCGGTGTTTGCGGTCATTAGCGGATCAGCGATCTGGGCGGTCTCACGCAGTTGGGCGCCCGTTGTGGCATTGCTCGCGGCCATGTTGATCAGTGTGGCGTCGTGGCAGCTGCTGCAGTACGGCTGGCATCGCCCAAGCGACCTGGTTGGTGCGCTATCGCTCGGCGTACTCGCTTTTTCGCTCACCGCAGTCATCCCGACGTCCCGGCGGAAATCGACACAGCCGCCAAGCTTCGTGCGGGGTGTCAATCGGATCATCAGGGTCATCCTGACATTTGGTGGCTTTGCACTGGTGTGTGGCGGGCTGGTGTTAACAGCAGTCGCAGGGTGGCTCAGTTCCGCGCCGCTGTATCTTGCGGCAGCGCAGATCGCGATGCTGGGAGCCAGTGTGCTGACAGCACGTGCCGTGCTTGCCCTGCGTGACTGACCGTCGCCCCGGGGTTGATAATCTATATTATGTCAGCTGGACGGAATGCACTTCCGTTTCGCCCATCCTCCTGTAATCTGTTCGTTACCTTCTCGCGTGTGTGCGCGGGTTGCACGCAAGACGTTCGAGAATCATCGCGTCAGCCGACGACGCGAACACAAGACTGACACTGCGACGAAAGGATGCGGATGCCTCGACACGCCGCTCCGATGGAACGCGCGTTTCCGAGTCGGCGTGAACTCCGTGCGCTACACCCTCAGGCCCAGGTCGAGACCGCACCTGCCGTGGCACCTTCCAGCCAAGCATCCATGCAGACACCGCCTGCCTATATTTCTGCCACGCTGCCACCCCTCGACATCACACCGCTTTCGGCCCCGGAACAACAGCAAGCGGTTTCGACACGCCCCCCACGACGATCACGCATGGCCGCCATGATCGCGATCTGCGGCGTTGCCGCTCTGGGACTCACGATGGCGCTCCCTGGAGTTCGCTTTGGTGAGTCAGACAGCGCTGCAGCGGCCGCCCTACAGGCGCAGCTGTTGTCAACCAGCGGCAACGATGGCACGACATCGTTCGATGCGTTGAACACGGTCAACGTGACGGCTGGTGACGGTGCGCAAACGTTTGTGAACTTCACCGACGCCGCGGTGCAGTTTCCCTTCGCTGACTCCGTGCCACTCACTGATCCGTTTGGCGAGCGCAGCTGGCCGGTTGCCGGTTTTCACGACGCGCAAGATTTTGCCGCACCAGACGGCGCGCCGATCCAATCCATCGCTGATGGCACAGTGGTTGAAGCTGGAAACACGAGTGACGGCTGTGGTTTTGGGTTGAAGACCGAACACGTCATCGACGGCCATACCGTCACCGCTCGGTACTGTCACATGCAGTACGAGTCACACGCATACGCAGTGGGTGATGTCATTCGCGTCGGTGATCCTGTGGGTCGTGTCGGGAACACCGGCCTGTCCTTTGGATCACACCTGCACTTCGCACTCACCGTCGATGGTGAGCGTACCGACCCGATGCCGTTCTTACTGAAATACAACCGTGCAACACGCAGCCTAGACGCAGTGCGCTAGCACCTCTCCCCTGCGCACACCTTCTCGTGAGTTACGCACACGTGAGTGCTACTGAGCAGCGACCTGGTCTCCAAGCTCTTGCGTTACTGCGACCCACTGATCGAGCTTTGCGAGTGCGGTACCCCCGTCAATTGCGGCTGCTGCGATCTCCATTTTTTGCCCGAGCCGATCCAAGAACGAGGTTTCCACGGACGCAGGATTCTGCGCAAGATCGAAAGCGACAAGTCCTGCTGCCGCATTGAGCAGCACGATATCGCGAACCGGACCCGTCTCCCCCGCGAAGACGCGGCGCACGATCTCAGCGTTGTGCTCGGGAGTTCCACCGATGAGCTCCTCGATGCGCGCTCGCGGAATGCCAAGTTCACGCGGATCGAGATCGTGCTCAGTGAGAGCGCCACGACTCACCTCCCAGACATGTGAATGTCCAGTAGTGGTCAATTCGTCGAGACCGTCATCACCTCGGAACACCAGCGCCGATGCCCCACGGAACCGAAACAGATCAGCGTAGAGCGGAGCGATCGAAGCGTCGGCAACCCCTGCCGCTGTGGCTTCTGGGCGCACGGGATTGCAGAGCGGACCAAGGTAGTTAAAGACTGTCTGGATGCCGAGTTCCCCGCGAACCGGGGCAACATGCCGAAAACCCGGCAGGAAGCGCGCAGCGTGCACGAAGGCAATACCGCAACGATCGAAGGCTTCTGCGAGTTGAGGACCTTCCAAACCGTAGTTGATTCCTAATGCAGTCAGCACGTCGGATGAGCCAGACTGACTGCTCGCGGCCCGATTCCCATGTTTCACCACAGGGGCGCCACTCGCTGCACACACAATTGCCGCCATCGTGGAAACGTTGACTGTTCCGAAACGATCGCCGCCCGTACCGACGATATCGAGCGACATGTTCGGGAGCGGGACCGGTTGCGCTTCAGCAAGGATCGCATCACGGAAGCCGACAACTTCGTCTACCGTGACTCCCTTCTTCTGCAACGCCACCAGGAACGCACCCATCTGAGCCGATGTCGCGCGGCCGGTCATAATCTCCGCCATCGCCCAGTCGGCTTGTGCGACGCTCAGATTTTGATCAACGAGAAGAGCAGTCAGAATTGAGGGCCAGGTCCGTTCGTCGGTCATGGGCTGAGTATATCGAGCGTCTACTCCCCCGCCGCTTCGCCCGGACGGCCTAGCGGGTAGGCCCCACCGCCGACCACTGCGCCTAAACGCGCTAGGCTGTAGCGAGAAGTTGCGGAAAGTTCGGCGCGCCGTGTGAATGTGAAATATGCACACCAAACTTTCAGCCATAATGGAGGGGTGACGACAACCACTATGAATACGAAGTCAGCCGTGCCAACGGTGCAGCGCCCCAATACGGTCGCCGTCGGCACTATCGTGTGGCTTGGCAGCGAAGTCATGTTCTTCGCGGGCCTGTTTGCTATTTACTTCACCCTGCGGGCGATGAACCCCGAGCTGTGGGCCGAACAGACCGCGAAGCATAACTTCACCTTCGCTCTCATCAATACGCTCATCCTGGTCGCTTCGTCGTTCACCTGCCAAGCAGGCGTTTTTGCGGCAGAGCGCATGCAACCACGCGCCACCGGGATGAGCCCCTCGAAGTGGGGTGCCGTGGAATGGTTCTACCTCACCTTCTTCATGGGCGCCATCTTCGTCGCCGGTCAGGCGTGGGAGTACGCAACCTTCTTCTCCGAGGGAATCACCCTTGGTTCTGATCCCTATGGTTCGGCGTTCTACATGACCACGGGCTTCCATGGCATTCACGTGTCGCTCGGTCTAGTCGCCTTCCTCCTGGTGATCGGTCGCATTTACGCGGTGAAGAATTTCACCCACAAAGAAGAGACCACCGCTGTTGTCGTGTCCTACTACTGGCACTTCGTCGACATCGTGTGGATCGGTCTCTTCATCGTCATCTACATGGTCAAATAGGTCAGGAGACACGACATCATGGCTCGCGCCAAGAAGAACCTCAGCAAGTCAGGTCGTCGGCACCCGCTTGCCACCATCGCTTTGGTGGCCGTGGGTCTGCTCGTGACCGGAGCCGCGTACACCGGCTTCAGCCAAACCTCCGCAACCGCTGAGGTGGATCTCTCCTCTCCCGCCACCATCGAAGCTGGTGAAAAGCTCTTCGGTGCGAACTGCGCTACCTGCCACGGCATGGAAGCCCAGGGAACGGCCGACGGCCCTTCTCTGATCGGCGCCGGGGCGGCTTCCGTCCACTTCCAGGTCGGAACCGGGCGTATGCCGCTCGCGATGCAGGGGCCTCAGGGAATGGTGAAGCCCGGACAGTTCACCGAAGAGCAGACCCTGCAAATGGCCGCATACGTCGCCTCACTGGCCCCCGGACCAGGTCTACCCGAATCGCAGTACCTGCAGGGTGACGGTGACGTCGCGAACGGGGCGACTCTGTTCCGGATCAACTGCGCGATGTGCCACAACGTTGCTGCAGCGGGTGGCGCATTGACCGAGGGCAAGTTTGCGCCTTCGCTCATCGGAGTGGGACCGGACCATGTCTACGAAGCAATGGTGACTGGCCCACAGAACATGCCGGTGTTTAGCGATGCGAACATCTCGCCGCAAGACAAGGCTGACATCATCAGCTACCTGAAGTACATCGAAGAGAAGCCAGCAGTGGGTGGTCTCACCCTCGGCTCCATCGGCCCCGTTGCGGAAGGTCTCTTCATCTGGATCATCGGTCTCGGAATTATCGTCGCGTTCACCGTGTGGGTAACCGCGAAGTCCAACTAGTCGGACCGCACGGCAACACACACGAGTGAATAGTCAGGAATCAAGGAGAAACATGGCCGAGGAAGCGAAGAACAGCGGGAGCGAAGGCACCGTTGTCGCAGCCCAGGGCCACGGTGAAGCAGGAGCATCAGTGGGTACCGCTGTTGTTTCTGCTGACGCCGTGCAGAACCCGGGCCTTCCCCCGCATCGGAAGCGAGTCACTGATCTCGACCCGAAGGCTGAGAAGCGGGCAGAGCGCACGGTCTACACGCTGTTCTACATTTCAATCGCCGGAAGCTTGGGCGCTGTTCTTGCGTACATGTTCTTCCCGATTGAGTCCGGCGATCTGTGGGATATTCGCCTGCACACAATGTTTGTCGGCCTGGGAATGACGTTGTCACTCCTCGCTGTGGGTATTGGCGCTGTGCACTGGGGCAAGGCCCTCATGGCGGATCACGAGTCGATCGATGAGCGTCATCCGGTACCCAGCGACGAGGAAACTCGCGCCCAATCAGCCGAGGTGTTCACGCTTGCGAATGAGGAGTCTGGCTTCTCTCGCCGCTCGCTGGTGCGAAACAGCCTCATTGGCGCACTCATCGCGTTCCCGCTGCCCGGCATCACGCTCCTTCGTGGTTTGGCGCCGCAAGATCAGAATCCCGTGACTCTCCTGAAGCACACCATGTGGGATAAGGGTGTGCGCCTGGCCCGAGACACCGGCGGGGCTGGAGTGGGCGGAGCTATTCGCGCCGCAGACGTCACCATCGGTTCCGTGTTTCATGTCGTTCCGGAGAACCTCGGTGAGGCCAGCCACGTGCTTGATGAGAAGGCGAAGGCCATTGTCCTGCTGATGCGACTCGATCCTCAGGATTTGAAGGAGTCCGAGGAGCGCAAGGGCTGGTCGTACGACGGTATCGTCGCATACTCAAAGGTCTGCACGCACGTCGGATGCCCGGTTGCACTGTACGAGCAGCACACTCATCACCTGCTGTGCCCCTGCCATCAGTCACAGTTTGACGTTACCGACCAGGCGAAGGTTATCTTCGGCCCGGCGAAGCGTCCCCTCCCACAGCTGCCCATCACGGTAGATGAAGAGGGTTACCTGGTCGCGCAGAGCGACTTCCAAGAACCTGTCGGCCCGAGCTTCTGGGAGCGCCTCAAGTGAGCACTACCGTCACCACACCGCCGGCGCAGAACCAGAGCGGCTCAAGCCGTTTCACCTCTGCGGCCGCAAACTACATTGACGAACGCACGAAGATCGGCGTCGCGGTCAAGGAATTCGGCCGGAAAGTCTTTCCGGATCACTGGTCGTTCCTCCTGGGCGAAGTGGCTCTCTATAGCTTCGTGGTCATCCTGCTGTCCGGTACATTCCTGACGCTCTTCTTCCAGGCCTCTATGGCGGAAGTCCATTACAACGGCCCCTACGTCCCGATGAAGGGCGTAGAGATGTCGATCGCTATGGCTTCGACGCTCGACATTTCTTTCTCAGTGCGCGGTGGTTTGCTCATGCGCCATGTGCACCACTGGGCAGCCCTCCTGTTCGTAGCCTCCATTGGCTTGCACATGCTCCGGATCTTCTTCACCGGCGCGTTCCGTAAGCCGCGCGAACTCAACTGGGTGATCGGCTTCGTGCTGTTCGTCCTGGCAATGGCTGAGGGCTTCACCGGCTACTCCCTCCCGGACGATGTGCTTTCGGGTAACGGCCTGCGGATCATCGATGGCCTGATCAAGGCCGTCCCGGTCGTCGGTACCTACCTCTCCTTCCTCTTCTTTGGCGGCGAGTTCCCGGGCACTGATATCGTCGGTCGCCTGTACATGCTGCACATCATGCTGTTGCCAGCATTGGTGATTCTCTTCGTGGCACTGCACCTGGCGTTCGTGGTAATTCATAAGCACACGCAATACCCTGGTCCCGGAAAGACTCAGCAGAACGTTGTCGGCTACCCGGTGCTTCCGGTTTACGCAGCCAAGGCCGGTGGGTTCTTCTTCATTGTCTTTGGTGTGATCATGTTGATCGCTACCTTCGTTGGGATCAACCCGATCTGGAACTACGGCCCCTACGATCCGTCGCCTGTATCCGCTGGTACCCAGCCTGACTGGTACATCGGCTTCGCCGACGGCATGCTGCGCCTCATTCCGCCGGGCTGGGAGACCGAGTGGTTCGGTTACACGTGGTCCTGGAACATGTTGATCCCGATCTTGATCATGGTCGGCTTCCTGATCCTTGTCGCTATCTACCCCTTCATCGAGGCGTGGGTGACCGGTGACAAGCGAGAGCACCATATTCTCGATCGTCCCCGGAACGCTCCAACTCGTACCGCGATTGGTGCAGCAGGTGTCACCTTCTATGCCGTGATGTGGGCCGGAGCTAGCTCAGACATCATGGCGACGCACTTCCAACTTGCAATGGAGGGTGTCATCCATGCACTGCAGGCGCTGCTGATTCTTGGTCCGGTCATCGCCTACCAGGTGACCAAGCGCATCGCACTTGCACTGCAGAAGAAAGATCGCTCGATCGCCCTGCACGGCTACGAGTCCGGTCGTATCGTGCGGATGCCCGGCGGTGAATTCATCGAGGTGCATAAGCCGGTCAGTGAATACGAGCGCTGGGAGCTGGTCAGCTACCACGATTACGCGCCGCTGATGCTGCGACCGAATGCAGACGGTCGTATCCCCTTCAGCAAGCGACTGCGTGCCGGAATTAGCCGCTGGTTCTTCGAGAATCGCATCGTTCCTCCGACGCAAAAGGAGATTGAGGATGGCAACCACAGCGGACACTAGTTCGCTCGCCGTCTGAGACGCAGGGTGCCCCTGGGAGAGACTATTCTTTCCCGGGGGCACTTTTCTATTCGGGCTCCCATGACAGAAGTCAAAGATCAGAGACCAGCGAGCGATGAGTTCTGCGGCCCACGCTCACGTACCCTGCGGTACAGACGCCTAATCGTCCGTCTCGGCGCGCATCATTTCCGCGGCACCACGCAGTACGAGCATCTGTGCGTTCTCATCGCCAAGAACCTCCCGGACCGTGGTGACCAGCTCCCTGGCATAGGGTCCAATGTCCGGATCGGCAGTCGCGGCGACTGCTTGGAAGTAAAATGCGGCGGCAGTGCCTTGGGGTACCGCGAGGTCGACACTTGAATCTGGAGCAGGGCGCGCATGTAAGTGCTGCGCCACCGCGGATACACATGCGATGAACAGAACACGCTTACTAGGAAAACTCGAGTAGAGATGCGGCTGAGGAACCCCGGCTCGCAGCGCAATATCCGAGGTGGAGGCACCCCGATACCCATGCTGCGCAAATTCAGCGATAGCAGCGTGCAGCAAACGCTGCCGATTCTCTCCTGGCCTACGGCGCTGCCGCCGTCTCTGTGCCGGTTTGGAAGGTGGCTGAAAGTCTGATGCGTCCACTCGGTGCCTGAATACCGATTAACGGAGATCCAGCAGCTTGCGATAGTGTTCGCCCACGGCTTCAAACCCGCGATGGTTATAGAACGATCCGATACGGGCGGTGGACGCAGAGATCTGACGCACCCCACGGCCCATGCAGTAATGCTCGTTGGCCGCCATCAGGCGATCGCCGACCCCCAGACCGCGTGCTGAAGTATCAACGACGATCTCTTGCAGATGAGCGGTCAGGCCCGGAGCATGCAACAGCCGAGACACGGTCAATAGGGAGTAGCCAACTACTCCCCCGTCTCGTTCTGCCACAAACAGGACGTTGGTTTCCTGATCGCGATGTCTGAGAATGTTATCGAGCGCAACCCCGAACTCGTCACGTCCGATAGCTTCGCGGCCAGTCTGGTACTGACGAGCAAGGCCGAAGAGCGCTGATGCGTCTTCGGCCTTGCCGCGTCGAATTGAAATGCTCACACACCCAGCTTACTGGTCTGGTGAGATGTGTCTCTACCGGGCAAAGTACCCACGGTAATACTCGTACACCCAGCCAACCACACCGACAATCACGAGCGGCAGGCCAAGGAAGGTGAGCCAGAAGCTGAAACCGATGCAGAGGCCCAACACCACGATAGAGATCGCGAAGGCCAGGAACATTGGCCACCAGCTCCAGGGGCTGAATTCGCCGAGTTCAGGATCACCGTCATCAATGTCGCTGTCGAGACGGTCCTCAATCAGCTCGCCGCCTTGCTTTTTGCGGCTCAGCGCGAGGTAGGCAGCGATGAAACCGGCCAGTCCGCCGGAAAGAAGGATCACGATCGATCCAGCCCATTCCATGCGTCCATTTTCGATGAAGTTCCACACGGTGTAAACCGTAGCGAGGATGACGAAGTAAACCGTCAGGATCGTGAAGATAACGACGTTAGATTTCATGTGTACGAATACCTCTCAGCGTTACTTCTGCGAAGCGAGCTGCGCTTGCTCGCTCTCCTGAACGGGCTGCACGATACCGCTGACCTCGGGGTGATTGAGGTCGAAGGCAGGCGACTCGGTGCGGATCCGCGGGATCGACGTGAAATTGTGGCGCGGGGGCGGACAAGAGGTTGCCCACTCGAGCGAACGGCCAAAGCCCCAGGGATCATTGACGGTCACCTTCGGCGCACGGCGTGCGGTGAGATACACGTTCAGCAGGAACGGGATCATCGAAGCGCCGAGAATCATAGCACCAACCGTCGACAGCTGGTTCATCCACGTCACACCATCTTCGGGGAGGTAGGTGTAGTAACGACGCGGCATGGCCATAACACCGAGCCAGTGCTGCACCAGGAACGTCGTGTGGAAGCCAATAAACAGGACCCAGAAGTGAATCTTTCCGAGACGCTCGTCGAGCATCTTTCCGGTCCACTTCGGCCACCAGAAGTAGAAACCGGCGAACATTGCGAACACCACCGTGCCAAAGATGACGTAGTGGAAGTGAGCAACCACAAAGTACGTATCGGACAGGTGGAAGTCCAGTGCTGGCGAAGCCAGGATGACACCGGTGAGACCACCGAAGACGAACGACACGAGGAAGCCAAGCGACCACAGCATCGGGTTTTCGAATGTTAGCGAGCCACGCCACATCGTGCCGAGCCAGTTGAAGATCTTCACGCCGGTCGGCACCGCAATGAGCATGGTCATCAGTGCGAAGAACGGCAACAGCACCGAACCAGTGACGTACATGTGGTGCGCCCACACCGTCATGGAAAGCGCAGCAATCGAGATCGTCGCGTAGACCAGCGTCTTGTAACCGAAGATCGGCTTACGGCTGAAGACCGGGAAGATCTCGGACACGATGCCGAAGAACGGCAAGGCGATGATGTACACCTCGGGGTGACCGAAGAACCAGAAGAGGTGCTGCCAGAGGATGGCCCCACCCTCACCGTTGAAGACATGCGCCCCAAAGATGCGGTCAGCTGCCAGAGAGAAGAATGCGGCAGCCAGAACGGGGAACACGAGGATAACCAGAATCGAAGTGATCAAGGTGTTCCAGGTGAAGATCGACATACGCCACATCGTCATGCCGGGAGCACGCATGGTGATGATGGTGGTGATGAAGTTCACGCCACCCATGATCGTGCCGAAGCCGCCGATACCGAGGCCCAGGATCCACAGGTTCCCGCCGACACCGGGCGAGAAGGTGGTGTCAGACAGTGGCGCATAGGCGAACCATCCGAAGGACGCTGCACCCTGCGGGGTCAAGAACCCGCCCACCGCGATCAGCGATCCAAAGGTGTACAGCCAGAAGGCGAAGGCATTCAGACGCGGGAACGCCACGTCAGGAGCACCAATCTGCAACGGCATCAACGCGTTCGCAAACCCTGCGAACAGCGGTGTCGCGAACATGAGCAGCATGATGGTGCCGTGCATCGTGAACAGCTGGTTGTACTGCTCTTTCGTCGCGACGACCTCGAGACCAGGCGCGAACAACTGGGCACGAATGATCAGCGCCATCAGGCCGCCGACCAAGAACCAGACGAATGAGCTGATCAGGTACATGTACCCGATGACCTTGTGGTCCGTGGACGTGATCCACGAGACGATCACGTTGCCCTTCTTCATTTTCGCTCTATTCCTCGTTACTCGTTCTCGGCCCTGGCTTCGTCACCGAAGAAGAGTTCTTGATTCGGGTTGTAGTCGAGCCCGACCTGGCCTTCATTGCCCTGCGCACGCAGGGACTTGATGTAAGCGTCGTACTCATCCTGTTCGACCACACGCACTTCGAAGAGCATCATCGAGTGGTACTCACCACACAGCTCTGCACACTTACCCATGAAGGTGCCGGTTTTCGTCGGCGTGAAGGTCATGTAGTTGGTCTGGCCAGGGATCATGTCCTTCTTCTGCAGGAACTCAACTACCCAGAAGGAGTGGATCACGTCACGAGTTTCAAGGCGTACCTCAGTGGACTCGTTAACAGGCAGGTACAACACGGGCATCGTCTCGGGAACAGCCGAACCGTTCTCGTCTGTCTGCACCTGCACACCCTGGAAGAAGACATCGTCAGTGACGTAGTTGAAGTCCCAAGCCCAACGCTTGCCGATGACCTCTACGACGTTGTCTGGGTTTGCATCGCGAGCCTCAATCTTCGACTGCTCTTGCGCAGTGAACGCGAAGAAGCCAAGCACGAGAATCACCGGCACGACGGTGAAAAAGGTCTCAATCGGCATGTTGTAACGCAACTGCACCGGGAGACCGGTCTGCCCCTTGCGTCGACGGTATGCGATAGTGGCCCAAATAATCAGACCCCAGGTGATGACACCTACACCCAGCAACACGATCCAGGAGTTCACCCACAGGCTGGTGATGCCGGGCGTGTGATTGGTCGCATCGGTAGAACCCTCGGGCAAGTAACCTCTGAGCTGCGCTGGAGTACACCCTGCCAGAGCGAGCGCCGCTGTCACTGCGACCGGGGCCGCTACCCATTTCATTCGACGATTGGAACGCACCGCATACCTTTCGAAACTGTGTTGTCGGCAACCCTGACGGGGGCACAACTTTTGACTCCTTGATAGCTTAGCGCGAACCTTGAGGTTTACTGAACACACGCCGGGGTGTGTGAGGCAATCGCAGCAAAAAGGCCGGCGGATCTCCCTCAACGGGATGATCCACCGGCCAGAAGAGTCAGCTGATGCGTTAGCTAAAGCTGTCACCGCACGCGCAGCTCCCCTGCGCGTTGGGGTTGTCAATGGTGAACCCCTGCTTCTGAATGGTGTCCTCAAAATCGATTGTCGCGCCACTCAGGTACGGCACACTCATCTGATCGACCACGACTTCTACCCCATTGAAACTCACAATGGCATCGTTATCGAGCGTTCGCTCATCAAAGAAGAGCTGATAGATCAGACCCGAGCACCCGCCTGGCTGCACGGCAATGCGTAGACGAAGATCATCCCGCCCCTCCTGTGCCAGCAGGCTGGCCACTTTCTCGCGGGCGGCGTCGGTCAAGCCGACCTGGTGGGCCGGTGCGGTCTCGGTCGCAGTTGCGCTCATGAGGTCTCCTCGGTTGTTCGTAGACCCAGTGTACGCGGCCACGCTATGTGAAACATCTCAGAGCGGTAGTCTTATTCCCGGCGAATAGCTGCGTGCGACGCGCGCAACGCGGCACAGAGTTGAGAGGAACGGCGTGGCGAAGGAAGAGACCTCGGCAGCAACCGGCGGCGATCATGAAGAACTTGTCCGCGGCAAGGGGCGTCCGACTCCCTCACGCAAAGAGGCTCAGGCCGCCAAGGCACAGCCGCTCGTTGGTAGCCGCGACAAGGCCGCACTCAAGGCACAACGCCAAAAGCAAGCGGAGGCTCGCGAACGCGCGCGACTCGGAATGATGCAGGGTGATGAGCGCTACCTCACCCACCGCGACCGGGGGCCCCAGCGCAGATTCGTGCGCGACTACGTTGATGCTCGATTTAGCGTGGGCGAGTTTTTGATCCCCATGATGCTCATTGTGTTGGTGATGACATTCTTGCCGGGCATCTTTCAGGTCATCAGCTTGGCAGTGATCTGGGGCTACGTCCTCATCGCGGTGATCGACGCGGTCATCCTTGGGTATCTGCTGCAGCGCAGGTTGGCCGCCAAATTTGGCGCTGACAACGTGCAAAAGGGGTTCCGCTGGTACGCCGCCATGCGCGCATTCCAGTTTCGACCTCTGCGCGTCCCCAAGCCGCAGGTCAAGCGCAATCAGTTCCCGAGTTAGCCGCCCCGGAACCTCCGGGCTAGCTGGGGGTTGCTTGTCGCCAGCCGACTGATGCAAGTCCGCGGTTGATTTCTCTCGCCCAGAGCGGCCCCTCATAGACGAAGGCGGTGTAGCCCTGCACGAGAGTCGCGCCAGCGTCGAGCCGCGCGAGCACATCTCCTGCGGTGGCTACTCCCCCAACCGAGATGACGCAAAAATCTGCGGGGACCACCTCGCGAATACGATGCAATACTTCGACTGAACGCGCGGCAAGAGGCTGACCCGACAAGCCTCCGGCGCCAATGGCTGCAACATCGGCGGCCGCCGTGACCAATCCATCGCGAGACACGGTCGTGTTCGTCGCAATGATGCCGTCAAGCCCCAGGTCAACCGCAAGCCGGGCGATCCCCGTGAGCTGCGCATCATCCATGTCAGGCGCAATTTTCACCAGCAACGGGGTTGCTCCTGCGGCGGCTTTGACCGCTGCGAGCAAAGGTTCGAGCGAGGTCAACTCCTGGAGGCCACGCAAGCCCGGCGTGTTCGGCGAACTCACGTTTACTGCGAGGTAGTCCGCGATGGGGGCGACGCGCTGTGCACTCCAGACGTAGTCAGCGGTAGCTTCCTCCACCGGGGTGATCCGGCTCTTCCCAATGTTGACACCAATGATGGGGCGATGCGCGGCAAGCCGGGCGCGTTCAATACGCGAAACAGCGGCGGCTGATCCACCATTGTTGAATCCCATACGGTTAATGAGCGCGCGATCCGCCACCAGTCGAAACGAGCGAGGCTTGGGATTTCCGGGCTGCGCGTGCCGAGTAAGCGTGCCCACTTCGACATGCCCAAACCCCAATGCACCCAGCCCAAGGATGCCGGTCGCGTTCTTATCGAACCCGGCGGCGAGGCCGAAGGGGCTCGGGAATTCAAGCCCGAGTGCGCGCACGCGAAGCGACGGGTCGGGCGCGCAGGCGTGTCGGAGGGGTGCGCCCGCAAGTGGCGCCAGTCGAATCGCACGGAACGCAAGTTCATGGGCGGTCTCGGGTTCGAGGCGGCGCAGCACCGTATTAAAAAGTGTCGGGTACAGTCGCATTCCGGAATCAGTCCTTACTGTGGGTGCCGGCGCTGGCGTCTCCGCGGGGCTGCGCGCGCAACTCGGCGATGGCGGCATCAAAGTCTTCGAGCGAGTCAAAGGCCTGATACACGCTCGCGAAGCGAAGGTACGCCACCTCATCAAGTAGGCGGAGATGCGGGAGAACAGCGAGGCCAATGTCGTTCGCGTCAAGCTGGGCCTGTCCGGTCTGCCGCACTGACTCTTCGACCTGCTGGGCGAGCAACGCGAGGTCGCTCTCGGTTACCGGCCGCCCCTGGCATGCTTTCCGGACGCCGCTCACTACCTTCTCACGGCTGAATGGCTCGACGACACCTGACCGCTTGATCACGGTCAGGCTCGCGGTCTCGGTCGTCGAAAACCGACGACCGCACTCTGGACACTGCCGTCGCCGTCGAATTGAGAGGCCGTCGTCGCTCGTGCGAGAGTCAATCACTCTGCTGTCGGGATGGCGGCAAAATGGGCAGTGCATTAGCGAGCATTCTCCGCGAAACGGGCAGATACTGCTTCACCATGCGCGGGGAGCCCCTCAGCATCAGCCAACGCCAGAAGTTGCGGGTGCACCGCTGCGAGAGCCGAACGATCGTACTCGATAACTTGCTGCGGGCGAAGGAACGTGTGCGCTCCCAGGCCGGCAGCGAAACGTGCCGTTCCTCCAGTGGGGAGCACATGGTTCGAGCCGGCCAGATAGTCACCCAGGCTTACCGGTGTGTAGTTGCCGAGGAAAATTGCACCCGCGTCATCGATGTTGGCCAGCACCCGCTCGTTCTCGGCAGTCTGGATCTCGAGATGCTCGGGCCCGTATGCATTACTCACGCGGGCTGCCATATCGAGGTCATCAACCAAGATGATTGCAGACTGTGGCCCACGCAGAGCCTGCGCGACTCGCTCAGCGTGCCGGGTCTGCGGTGCGCGCGTCTCTACTTCAGCGATAACTCGCTCGGCAAGCCCGGGTGCGGTAGTCACGAGCACCGAGGCCGCTGCCTCGTCGTGCTCTGCTTGACTGATGAGATCTGCTGCCACATAACCAGCGTCAGCGGTTTCGTCAGCCAGAATCAGAATCTCGGTCGTACCTGCCTCCGAGTCAATCCCCACCACACCTGCAACCGCTCGCTTTGCGGCGGCGACAAAAACGTTGCCAGGCCCAGTAACGACGTCGACCGCGGCGAGATCAAGGGATGGCACACCGTACGCAAATGCGGCGATCGCCCCGGCGCCTCCGATGGCATAGACCTCAGTTACCCCGGCTAACGCTGCCGCCCACAGCACGGCTTCGTGCGGCGCACCACCGTTATCCTGTTGCGCCGGAGATGCCAAGGCGAGACTGTGCACGCCCGCAGCTTGCGCTGCAATCGCATTCATGAGTACCGACGACGGATAGGCAGCTTTTCCGCCGGGGGCGTACAGCCCCACGCGGGTAACCGGTTGCCAGCGTTGCCGAATCGTGGCGCCCGCAGCGAGTTGCGTGACCTGATCAGCTGGCACCTGAGCGGCTGAACCCGCCCGCAGCCGCTCAATCAAAAGTTCCAGTGCCCGCCGCACCTCTACTGGGCAGGTGCGCAGTGAGTCCAGCACACGATCTGCAGGTACACGAAGTTGATGGTCGGCGACACCGTCAAATCGCAGCGCCTGCTCCCGCAGCGCGACTTCGCCACGCTGACGCACGTCGTCGACAAGCGGACGCACTTGTGCAACAGCGGTGGTGGTGTCAACCGCGGCACGCGGCACCAGCCGCAGCAGTTCATCTCGAGTCAGGCTCTGGCCACGCAAATCAATCGTTCGCAACATAGATTTTCAGTCTATCGTCTGGGGTTCTGACGACGGCGTGAGCATACCGAACCAGACCAGTTCACGAACTCCGCTCACGAGGGCTTCCGCTGCTGTGGCAGGATCAACTTCGAGCAGAACTGCCAGTGCGTCAGCGATTTGCTGCAACGACAGATCCCCGTCACATGCACCCACAGCGGCCGCGAGCACCGGATCAGCAACAACTCGGCGCGATACACCTCGCCGACCGCACAGGGTGATCGCGGACGGTGCCTCTTCACCGGGTGCATACGTGCGCTCTTCGATAACTTCAGGGTCACGAAGCCAACGCTCATCAAGAACCGCACGGTCGCTGAGACGCTCAACACACAGCGCAGATTCGAACGCCGCAGCCAGGTCACGGCCCGCGTGAGCGGAATATGCCCCTTCGGCATGTTCGGCGTGTACCAAGGTCTGGTGTTCCAGTGCCGCATCAATCCTGCGGATGCGGATCGACCCTAAGCCCAAGGAGAAGACACGTCGGGCGGCAAAATCATCGAGCCATGACTCCAGCATGCGGTCAAACTCTGGATCACCGGCGCGGGCCCCACCGTCGCGCGCCCAGGTTTCTGCGTACCGAAGTGGCGACACCCGGTCACGCTCAATGACCCAGGCTGCGAGGCTCGTACCTGCGCCGAGCGCTTGATCGGCAGCTGTGATCCACTCGGTGACCCGCGCGAGGCCGTCGCCACCCCAGGGATACTCCCAGTTCGCCAAGCACAACACGGTGCCGCCATCGTTGAGATGTTGCGGAGCGTGCAGCACCACACGCTCAGCGAGGGCATCGCCAAGCTGACCGGCATCACGGTATTCATAGTGCGGATGGGCTGTGTCCCGTGGGGTCACGACAAAGGGTGGGTTAGAGAGAATCAGATCAAAACGCTCACCGTACACGGGGGCATACAGATCGCCGTGGCGAAACTCAACGCCCGTGACCTGGTTCAGCCGCGCATTTGCGCGTGCGAAATCGAGCGCTCGCTGCGAGATATCAGTCGCCACTACCGGCCCACGTAGGGCCAAATGCATGGCAACGATGCCGCAGCCGGTGCCCAGATCCAGGGCATTGCGCACGACGCCCGGGGGTGCCTGCGCAATCAGGCTGCGGGTGGCGCCGCCCACCCCCATGACGTGATCAGGCCGCGCAGGGCCACGTCGCAGGGCGTCATCAAGGTCCGAGATGATCCACCAGTGCAGCGGCAGCGACACCTGTGCATCTGCGATTTCCACGGGGTTCAGTGCGAGTGCAGCTTGCGCGAGACCGTTATCGACAGTAACCAGACCCAAGCTCAACGCACCGCGCACGCCGAGACGGGGAAGGGCCGCATCAACCACCGCATCATCCAGCGCCTCGCCCAAGAGGAATATGCTGATCAGTGTGGTGAGCGGATCCGGGTGCTGACCTCGCAATACCCGTCGCGCCGGGGTGAGTACACCTCGCGCGCGCGCCTCATCGACTTCAGTGCCGAGGCGCGCGCGCACACTGTCGACGTGATAGTTGCTTGCGAGAAGATCCTCACGCAGGAGGTCGAGCAGTGCGGTGTTCACTCGCCTAGCGTACTCAGTAGGCGACGGTGAAGCGTGTCCGGCGATGCGCCGGACTCGTCACCTCATCAACAACTGCTGCTGCGAAGTCAGCGCCACCAATCGCTGAGACACCCGCTTCATCACTCAGGATGACATCAGTACCCACCCGGTAAGTGCCGCGAGCCTCACCTGGGTTGTGAGCGCCGAAGCCTGCTGCTGGGCTGACAAAGAACCAGTCAAGTTCAGAATCGGTGCCGCGCAGGTCCTCAAGGATTCCAGCCATTTCGAGGCCTTCGCCACGGAAGGCCTCAGGAAATTCAGGTGTGTCGACGAGGCGCGGGCCTCCAGCCGTTACCTGGAGCGAGCCAGCCCCGCCGACGACTCCGAGGCGAACCCCGGCTCCGGCTGCCTCCTGCGCCAGCTGCGCCACCGACGTGCGGAGCTCACCCGCCATATCCCCGCGTGGCGAAGCAGCCACGATAATCACATCAGAGTCAGCAATGATTCGCGCGCGATCTGCAGCACTGGTGAGCGATCCTTGCGCGTAACTTGCGCCGGGCACGGGGTCAGCGGCGACTGAGCGGCTGATGCTGGTGACCCTGAGACCGCGCGAGACGCCAGCCTCGACGATGTGGCGCCCTGCGTATCCGGTTCCGCCAATCACTGTCATTCGTGTCATAGCACACTTCCTTTCTGTGGGTGTGAATCGTCACACGACGGTTTCCGCACGTTGCAACCACGACACCGCGCGCCGCATTCCCCACAGCGGAAAGCATCCACCAATTTCACGCAAATGCGTGATCACTCGCCTGCACCGGCGCAGGCAAGACTGTCGATCCCGTAAGATAAGTGTCTACGGCCGCCGCAGCTGCGCGACCCTCAGCGATCGCCCACACGATGAGTGATTGACCGCGGCCAGCATCGCCAGCCACAAACACATCGGGAAGCTCGGTCTGAAAGTTCCTGCTCCGCGCAAAAGCTCCGCGACCCGATCGCTCGAGGGCAAAGTTCGGATCGTCAATAGGCTCCGGGCCACTGAAACCCAGTGCGATGAGCACAAGATCCGCCTCGAGTACCCGCTCGGTGCCGGGAATAGGTTCACGGCCGTGCTCCGTAATACCGGTCTCCGCAACACGCAAGCCGTGTACACGACCCTGTGTGTCGCCGAGGAACTCCACGGTCGATGCCAGGTATCGACGCTCACCACCCTCCTCGTGCGAGCTCGACACTTCAAACAGTGTCGGATGCACCGGCCATGGCTGCGATTCAGGTCGCGCCGAACTCGGCTTCTTCCCAATCGCGAGGCTCGTCACGGACGCAGCGCCCTGTCGGTGGGCCGTGCCAACGCAGTCGGCTCCGGTGTCACCGCCGCCAATCACGATGACGTGCTTGCCACGTGCATCGTAGGGTGCGGTCTCGAGCGTGCCAGCGACGACCCGATTTGCTGCGGTCAGATACTGCATCGCCGGAAGAATCCCGTCAAGTTGACGCCCTGGCAGGGTGAGCTCACGCGGAACCGTTGACCCGGTCGCGACCACCACCGCGTCGTAGCGCCGGCGCAACTCTGACCAGCTCATATCTCGACCAATTTCGACGCCGGTGCGAAAGCGCGTTCCTTCTGCTTTGAGCTGCGCAATACGGCGCTCGACGAGGCCCTTATCGAGTTTGAAATCTGGGATCCCAAAACGCAGCAGGCCGCCCGGCTGCTCGTCCCGTTCGTAGACCGCTACCGTGTGCCCGGCGCGGGTTAGTTGCTGGGCGGCGGCAAGGCCTGCAGGCCCGGAACCTACGACCGCGACCGTCTTCCCGGTCAGACGCTCCGGCGGCTGTGGGGCCACCCAACCGTTGGCAAAACCCTGATCGATGATGCTGTTTTCGACCTGCTTGATGGTCACCGCGGGCTGATTGATGCCGAGTACACACGCGGACTCACACGGTGCCGGACATGCTCGACCGGTGAACTCGGGAAAGTTGTTGGTTGCATGCAGACGATCGAGCGCCTCGCGTTCACGGCCACGCCAGACCAGATCGTTCCACTCGGGGATCAGATTTCCGAGTGGGCATCCCTGGTGACAGAAGGCAACGCCGCAATCCATACAGCGCGAAGCCTGGCGTGCCACCAGCGTTGGGTCTGCCGGATCGACTACTTCGCGCCAATCTTGCAGCCGCAGCGCAACCGGTCGTTTCGGCGCGAGCTGGCGCTCACGCACCTTGAGGAATCCGCGTGGATCAGCCATGAGTCGCCTCCAGGATCTGCGACCAAGCCCGGTCGCCGTCAGGGTCCATGCCTTCGTTGCGTGCACGTTCGCGAATGTCTAGCACTCGCGCATAGTCGCGTGGGATGAGATGCGTGAAGCGCCCAAACGCGCGCGCAGGGTCTCGGTCAATTTCAGCGAGCAGTTCCGCGGCGCGAACCGAATTCGTGCGTGCAAGGTGTTCGGTGAGGAGCTTGGTAATCGTGTCGCGAAGCTGCTGTCCGCGCATGCCGGTTACCTCTGAGACCGGCTGCAACAGCAGCGAACCCGATGCGAGTTCCGCCGCATTCACGTGCAGCGGATCGAGATCCAAGAGCACGGCTTCACCACCGGACATTCCCGCACCGATATTGCGACCCGTGGGTCCCAGGATCAGCGCGAAGCCACCGGTGAAGTACTCGAGCGCATGATCACCGGTGCCCTCAACGACCGCTGTTGCACCAGAACCGCGCACGAGGAAGCGTTCGCCGACCACGCCTGCGATCCACAACGAACCGCTGGTTGCGCCGTAACCGATGACGTTTCCGGCGATGACATTCCCGGCGGCTGGATGATGCGAATCAGTGTGCGGTCGGACGATGATTTCGCCTCCGGAGAGGCCCTTTCCAACGTAATCATTCGCATCACCGATCAGGCGCAGCGTGATGCCAGCGGGCAGGAACGCGCCGAGGGACTGACCGGCTGCGCCGGTGAGCGTGACATCGATGGTGTGTGCTGGTAGGCCGGCCGCGCCATAGCGTCGGGTCACCTCGTGACCGAGTAGAGTGCCCACCGCGCGGTCGACGTTCCGGACCGACGACTCAATTGCCACCGGCTCACGCCGTTCCAGCGCATCATCGGCTGCGGCAATCAAGAAGTGATCAAAGTGCGCCTCAATGTCGTGGGTCTGCTGGCTGCTGCAGCGGCGCGGGTGTGTTTCGTCGAATTGCGGCCCCCGCAGAATCGGCGTCAGATCGAGTCCTTCTGCCTTCCAATGCGAGATGGCCTCATCAATATCGAGCGCGGCCGTGTCTCCAACGGCCTCATCGATGCTGCGGTACCCGAGTTGCGCAAGCAGCTCGCGTACCTCCTCCGCAATGAACGTGAAGAAGTTCACCACGTGGTCGGCTTGCCCGGTGAAGCGTTCTCGCAACTCCGGGTTCTGGGTGGCGACACCGACCGGGCAGGTGTCGAGGTGGCAGACACGCATCATGATGCAGCCAGACACCACCAGCGGCGCGGTCGCAAAACCAAACTCCTCCGCACCCAGTAACGCAGCCACCACGACGTCTCGCCCGGTCTTTAACTGCCCGTCAACCTGCAGCACCACGCGATCGCGAAGGCCGTTCAGCATCAGGGTCTGCTGAGCTTCTGCCAGACCCAGTTCCCACGGAGAACCGGCGTGCTTGAGGGAGTTCATGGGACTCGCCCCGGTGCCGCCATCATGACCGGACACCAAGATCACGTCGCTCAGAGCCTTTGCCACGCCTGCCGCCACCGGGCCAATGCCGCTCTGGCTTACGAGCTTGGTGCTGATCCGCGCGGCGGGGTTCGCCCGCTTCAGATCGAAGATTAGCTGTTTCAGATCCTCAATTGAATAGATGTCGTGGTGCGGTGGCGGCGAAATCAGCCCGACACCGGGCGTGGCATGCCGAGTGCGGGCGATCCAGGGGTACATCTTCTGCGGCGGAAGCTGACCACCCTCACCGGGCTTTGCCCCCTGCGACAGTTTGATCTGAATCTCATCGGCGTGTGTCAAATACATGCTCGTGACACCGAAACGCCCAGACGCTACCTGCTTGATGGCGCTGCGCCGTTCCGGATCAAGCAGCCGCGCTTCGTCTTCGCCGCCCTCTCCGGTGTTCGAACGACCACCAATGCGGTTCATGGCTATCGCCAGCGTTTGGTGTGCCTCTGGCGAAATGGAGCCGTAGCTCATCGCGCCGGTCGCGAAACGACGCATAATCTCGGTAATCGGTTCCACCTCAGCGAGCGGTACCGGTGGCCGTTGTGGCGCAAAACGAAACAGGCCGCGCAGCGTCATCAGTCGTTCCTGCTGTGCATTCACACGCGCGGTGTATTCGCTAAAGATTTCGCGGCGTGCGGTGCGCGTGGCATGTTGCAGCTTGTAGATGGTCTCTGGATCGAAAAGGTGCGGCTCTTCCCCCCGCCGCCAGCGGTACTCGCCGCCGGTCTCTAGACGCCGATGCGCGAGGGCTGCCGGATCGTCTGGGTAGGCGCGTCGGTGGCGCGCCGCCACCTCAGCGGCAATGACGTCGAGCCCGACACCGCCGAGCTTCGAGGTGGTACCGGTGAAGTACCGGTCGACCACATCAGCTGCCAAGCCAATCGCTTCAAAGGTCTGGGCCCCGCAGTAGGAGGCCACCGTGGAAATGCCCATCTTGCTCATGACCTTGAGCATGCCCTTGCCGAGCGCCTTGATGAGGTGCGCGACCGCTTCGCCAGGTTCGACGCCCTCCAGCTCACCGGCTCGGACAAGCGCCTCCACGGTTTCCATCGCAAGGTAGGGATTCACCGCGGCAGCACCGTACCCAATCAGCGCGGCAACGTGATGCACTTCCCGCACATCGCCAGCCTCGGCAATCAGCGCAACACGCATCCGCTTGCCTTCACGGATCAGGTGATGGTGCACCGCTGACACCGCGAGCAGTGACGGTACCGGGGCCTGATCTTTGTTGCTGTCGCGGTCGCTCAAGATCACGAACTCTGCTCCCGCATCAATCGCGGCGCTAGCCTCGCGGCACATTGCTTCGAGTCGTGCGGCCAGTGCTGGCGCCCCGCCATCCACCGGATAGAGGCCGCGCACGGTGACCGTGCGCTCGAGTGCGGGATCGTCCCCAAAGTGCTGAATGCGGGCGAGTGCATCGTTATCGATGACAGGGAAATTCAGGATCACCTGCCGCGCGTGCTCAGCGGACTGGGACAACAGATTCGACTGCGGTCCAATACCGGTCCACAAGCTCGTCACCAGCTCTTCACGCAGGGCATCGAGTGGCGGGTTGGTGACCTGCGCAAACTGCTGCACAAAATAGTCGAACACAAGACGTGGACGCTCGGAGAGCACCGCGATCGGGGTGTCAGTACCCATCGCTGCGATCGGCTCCGCGCCTTCGCGTGCCATCGGCAAGAGGAGCAAGCGCAGTTCTTCTTCGGTGTAGCCAAATGTGCGCTGACGACGCACGATCGAGGCGGGTGGGTGCACGAGGTGCTCCCGCTCGGGCAGGTCGCTCAGGTGGATCCGCCCCTCGTCGAGCCACTTCCCCCACGGCGCGGCGGCAGCGAGTTCACTCTTCACCTCGTGATCTTCACGGATGGCGCCGGTGGTGAGATCCACTGCCAGCATGCGGCCAGGCTGGAGGCGACCGCGACGGACCACCTGATCGGGCGCAAACTCAAGCACGCCGGTTTCGCTCGCGATCACCAGGAGCCCATTCGTGGTGATCTGGAATCTTCCCGGGCGCAGGCCATTGCGGTCGAGCAAGGCCACCAGTTCGTTGCCGTCAGTGGCGATCATTGCTGCTGGACCGTCCCACGGTTCCATTACAAGCGAGTGGTACTCAAGGAAGTCACGCAGTTCGGGAGACAGGCCGTTCTCAGATTCCCACGCCTCGGGCACCATCATCGCGAGCGCATGCGGCAGGCTTCGACCGGCCATCACCAGAAGTTCAAGCACCTCGTCGAAACTCGCCGAGTCACTCCCCCCGTCCGAACAGATGGGAAGGAGCGGGCGAAGGTCGCCGAGCACCTCGCTGCGCAGCTGCGCTTCGCGGGCGCGCATCCAGTTCCTGTTGCCGCGCACCGTGTTGATCTCACCGTTGTGTGCAACCATGCGCAATGGTTGCGCCAGGTGCCACGATGGGAATGTGTTGGTGGAGTAGCGAGAGTGCACGATCGCAAACCGTGACGCAAAGTCTGGTTCTGAAAGTTCTGCGTAGAACCCCGGCAGCTGCAGGGTGGTGACCATGCCCTTGTAGACGATCGTGCGAGTTGACAGGGAGGGGAGGTAGACACCTGTTTCACGTTCGATGCGCTTGCGCGTGCGGAACGCGCGCCGTTCGAGCTGCGCGCCGTCCGCGGCGTCACCGTCGCTGGCAACGAGGAAGGGCTGCTCAATCACGGGAGCGGCATCGCGGGCGGCTTCGCCCAGAACTTCCGGATGCACGGCGACGCTGCGCCACCCGAGGATAGTCAGACCCTCTTCGGCAGCGATCGCACCAATCCGGTAGCGCACAGCGCGTCTCGCTGCGGTCTCTTGGGGCAGAAAGACAAGCCCAGTCGCATACCGCCCAGCAGCGGGAAGGCGTACCTCGGGAGCCTGCTCCGCGAGCACACGACGAAAGAAGTGATCCGGCATGGCGCACAGAATCCCCGCTCCGTCGCCGGTACCTGCATCAGACCCGACTGCGCCGCGATGTTCCAGATTCTCAAGCGCGGTGAGCGCGAGCTGCACAATTTCGTGACTGGGTTCTCCGGTTAACGAAACAACCGAGGCGAGACCGCACGCGTCACGTTCCTCGTCGGGGCGGTACAGGCCCACTGCGGTGGGAGTTCCGGTGCTGGGTGCGGAAAACGGGGTCGCTGGCATCACGTGTCTCGACGTCCTCTCGATCAGTGGGACGTCGGCGGCCCAGGCGGTCAGGCCCCCAGGGCGGAAAGAGAGTCGCCGTGACGCCATTGTCACGACGAGGCCCGGTGGCTCGGAACTCCGAGATTATCACCGCTTTATTCGGTAGAACTAATCGAAACGATGCGTTTCTTCGAGCACTGAGAGGATTATCTGAATTTACCGAATAATCTTCACTCTATGCCGAGCTCCGCCGCACACCCCACCATCGCGAAACAGAACCGTAACACGCCCGTTTACGACACGAAACTTGAAATGTCTCCCACCAGTCGGGTGTGATCTTCGGGGATGTCCTCAACAGCCGCGCGTGCAATCTCTGCCGCAAATTCCGAGACGTTGTAGAGCTTCCCAGCAGACTCCCGGCGCTGCTCAATAGCGCCAGGATTCGCGCGTTCGAGCAGAGTTGCGGTAACGGTGCCCTCGATCATGTCGCCGGACACCACGACGAATTCAATTCCCGCAGCGGTGAGAGCCGGAATCCGCTCGCGCAGCGCGTCTTCACCGGCGCGCTTTGACAGCGCGACCGGCTCATACTCCGGCATCGTCGGTGTCGTCCGGATGAAGTGCGCCTGATGACTGGTCACGAACACCACACGCGAACCTGGCCGCATCAGAGGGAGCGCGGCCTCAAGGACATTCAGCTGCGCGTCACGGTTGAGACGCAACGCGTAGTCTTCGCCCATGCCGCTTTCCATACCGCCTGAAGCGTTCAACACCAGGATGTCCAGCTTCCCGAACTCTTCGCGAACAGCCTGCATCATGCCGCCCACCGACACTGGGTCGGTAAGATCGGCACCCTGCACCAGCGCCCGCACACCGAGCTCGCGTAACTGTGCAGCGAGCTTCTCAGCGCGGGGTGCCTTATTACGGAAGTTCACCACCACATCCGCCCCTGCCTCGGCAAAGTAGCGCACGGTGTCGGCGCCGATGCCACGCGAGGACCCGGTGACGAGGGCGGTGTGGCCATCCAGACGGTGTGGAGCGAGGGGCTGGGTCACGAAGACTCCTTCAGAACGGGAAGAGACAGGTGTCTGTTCCAGCGTAGCGGCCCCCGTATACCGCTGCCACGGCAACCCGGAGGGGGTTACGCTGGGGCGCCAAGCACGCTACGCTGCAGACAAGGAAAGACCGGTGGATCGCGGCGCTGCGCCACTCAGCGTGGCTCGCGAGGCGAGGAGGTTCTCATGGCCGAGCGTACACTTCGCGGGGCGAGAATCGGGGCGACGAGCCTGCAGGCTGAAGAGGGTGTTGAGTTCTCTCCGCGCCGTCGCGTGGAGTACCTCACCGACACGGGTCGGCGATTCAGCGTGATGTTTGACGCGGATGCAGAGGCCCCCGCCGAGTGGGTGGACCAGCGCACGGGCGAAGTCGGGTTTCTTGATGATGCCGCCGGCCAGGCGGCGCGAGCGGAATTCGAAGAGAAAGAGAAACAGCAGCGCACACACTGGGACATGCTGCTCGAGCGGCGGTCACGCGTAGAGCTTGAGGAACTCTTGGAAGAACGGCTGCAGATTCTGCGCGCTCGACGCTCGGGTGGATCCGCGAATTAGTCTGGGCGACGCCAGATCACCGCGCCCATCACCCCGAGTAGCGTCCCACCAATTCCGAGGAGCAGCCACGCGGCGGTAAGGATTGCTCCGAAGCGTAAGGCTGGGGTCTCCCCCGCCACCAACGGCACCTCCGCCACCATGGCATCCGCGGTGAAGGGCGTAAGTCGAGACAGCTCGGTGCCGTCGGGCGCGATCACCGCGCTCGTACCGACCGTCGAGATATTGACCAGCGCGCGGCCGGTTTCGATCGCGCGCAGCCGTGCGATCTGCAATTGCTGTGCACTCTCGTCGGTGCGTCCAAAATCGGCGTTATTGGTCTGCGCAAAGATCACCTCCGCGGAGTCACCCACCATCGCCACCGCATGATCGTCAAAAATGACGTCGAAGCAGATCGCGATGCCAGCCGCAATCTCACCAGCTGGAGTATCGATGGGCAACACCGCTGAACGCTCACCAAACGCGTAGTCGAGCTGCACGAGATCGACGAGGTCGGGCACCAGAGCGCGATAAAACTGCCGATCTGGCATGTACTCGGCGAACGGCACCGGTCGCCGCTTGTCGTATCGTGCGGCAGTCACGCCGTCGGCATCGAACACGAGGGTGCTGTTGGTGAAAGAGCCGTCTGGATCACGCAGGATCGTGCCAACAACGATCGGTGCCTCCGCGCGGGCGGCGAGTCGCTGCACCGCATATGCCCCATAGGTGTTCCCTGGGAGATCAAACTCAGCACTGTTTTCGGGCCAGACGATTACGTCGACCCGCTCACCCGTCACTGCCAGCTCGTCGAGCAAAATCTCGGTTGCCTCCAGGTGATCCCGCAGCACATCGCCCGATTCGCGATCGTCAAAGATCCCCGATTTCGAGTTACCCTGCACCGCAGCGACACGCAATGATCCGACCCGCTCAAGCGGCGCCACTGGAATCAGGCTTAAAACAATCCCTGCCACCGCAACGAGTGCGATGGGCACCAGCACACGCCTGCGGCTACCCGGCTGACCGGTTGACAGCGTAAACACCACCGCCACCGGGAACGCACACAGCAGCGCAATCAGCCCCGTGAGTCCAGCGAAGCCCACCCAGGACACCACTGCAGAGAGCGGCCCCTCCGCCTGCGTATAGGCCAGCCTGCCCCAGGCAAACCCTCCGTAAGGCACCGTGGACTGCAGCTGCTCTCGCAACACCCATACGCCCGCAACCGTGACGCCCTGCACCGTGATGCGCATCCACGCTGCCAGCGGCAGCAACGCCAGCGCACGAGTGGCAGTGGCAGACAGCAAGCCAAACAGCGCAAACCATGACACCATTGCGACACACAGGGCGAGCCAGGGAATGGGACCCAAGTACAGCGTCAGCCAGGAGATGTGCGGTCCCCAGAAGCTCGCCCCCGCCACAGCACCGAGCAGCAGTCCCATGAGGGAGCGCTGCTGCCACACCGCAGTGAGGATGAGCACTGTGCCCACTAAGCCCGCGGGCCACCAGTTCAACCACGGCGACGCGGCATCAAGCGCCAGCCCGCCCACCACGGCGGCGGGCAGCGCGATCCACCATCGCAGGGCACGCACCGGGGTCACGATGAACTCGAGGTCTCGACAATCCCGCGGCGCACCTTGCGCTTCGCTTCGCGAGCGAGCTCGCCCAGTCGGCGCAGCCGATCGTGCTCCACCTCAGCGTGCTCGGTGGCCTGCGCGATCTGATCGAGCAGATCGATCGTCTGCTTTGCCCAGCGCACGAAGTCACCCGCGCCGAGCAGTGACAGTTCGAGGGTGCGGGTCAGCGTCCACCCGCTCGCCCAGCCATACATTGCCGCAGCGAGACCCGGATGTGGCGGGTCGACCCGGGGCAGGCGGTGCCGCTCCGCGAGGTCATCAAGCTCAGCCCACACATCTTGCGTGCGCGCAAAAGCCTGCCGAAATGGCCCGGAGGGCAGACGCCCCTCGGCTTCATCGTCGCGACGGGGCTCGTAACTGAGCGCGCAACACAGCGCCGCGAGCCCTGCGGCGTCAATGCCGTGCCAGCTGTCGCGGCGCAGACACTCAGCGACGAGCAGATCACGATCACCGTAGATGCGGCACAGCAAGCGCCCCCAATCGTTCACCTCGACCACACCGCGCGCAGGCGATGCAAGGTAGTCCAGCTCGGTCAGGGTATCGACCACGCGACCAAAGGTGCGAGCGATCGTGCCGGTACGACTTGCGATCTGCCGCCGACCGCGTTCGATTTTGCGCCGCAGCTTGCGTTCGCGATCTTCCCAGCGCTTCTTATCGGCACCCTGCGCACGCCGAGCCGCAGCCTGGTACCCAGCCAGTGATTCTTGTTCGGCACGCACAGCGCGCGCCTGATCCACCACCGCCCGGTCTGCCTGAAACTGCGCGAATGAGAGTTCGAGCGTCTCACTGGCAAGGTCAAGATCCATGCGCTGCAGCAGGTTGACCGCCATGTTCGCCGTCGGGCGGAAGCTCGAGCGCACCGGAAACGACCGGGCAGAGGCAAGGTGCGCGACTGCTTCCAGGTCCATCCCGTCGCCCCACACCACGACTGCGTGACCCTCGTGATCAATGCCGCGCCGCCCCGCACGACCGGTGAGTTGCGTGTACTCGCCGGAAGTCAGCGGCACTCGCTCTTCGCCGTTAAACTTTTCGAGCTTTTCAATCACTACGGAACGCGCCGGCATGTTAATGCCGAGCGCGAGCGTCTCTGTGGCAAACACGAGCTTCACCAGACGACGCTGAAAGAGTTGCTCGACCACCGACTTAAATTGTGGGAGCAACCCGGCATGGTGCGCGGCGAGGCCGCGTTCGAGCCCCGCGATCCAATCGCTGACTCCCAGCACCCGCAGATCTTCCGCATCAATACCCGCGATTTCACGGTCGATGATGCGGCGGATCTCATCACGTTCGTGACGCGTCGTCAGGCGCACACCCTCATACAGGCACTGCCGCACCGCCTGGTCGCATCCGTTTCGGCTGAAGATGAACACAATGGCAGGAGTCAGCCGCATCTCGTCAAGCGCCCGCGCGATGTCCGCACGCGAAATACGGCTGCGCCGACGCCGCACGGGTGGCCTCCCCCGCGAGCGCTCGCGTGTCCCCCGACCACCGCGGTCGAGGGCGCGCAACTCCGGGTTCAGGCGCCCGCGTTCGACTAACTCGCCGTCGGCATCAACGTAGAGCGGCAGTAGCGCTTGCTCGGTGAGCACGTGCTGATAGAGCGGCACCGGACGATGCTCACTCAGAATCACATCGGTGTCACCGCGCACCGCATGCATCCAGTCACCGAATTCTTCAGCATTCGACACCGTGGCAGAGAGTGAAACGAGTCGCACGGATTGCGGCAGGTGCAGGATGATCTCTTCCCACACGGCGCCACGATACTTGTCGCCCAGATAATGCACCTCATCGAGCACCACGAACGCGAGGTCGTGTAGCGCATCGCTTTCGGCGTAAATCATGTTGCGCAGTACCTCAGTGGTCATCACCACGATCGGAGCATCCCCGCGAATGTTGACATCACCAGTCAGGAGGCCAACTTCCGCGTCTCCGTACTCAGCGCACAGCTCGCGGAACTTCTGGTTAGAGAGCGCTTTGATGGGAGCGGTATAGAAAATCCGCTCATTGCGTTCACGGCGAGCGAGCGCCACTGCAAACTCGGCAACGGTGGTCTTGCCCGAGCCGGTCGGTGCAGCAACCAGCACACTGCGACCGTCTTCCAAACGTTCACACGCGGTGCGTTGAAACGAATCAAGCGGGAACTGCAGTCGTGCGCTGAAGGCCGCCAGCGCCGGATACGATTCCGCGGGGTCCGACACTGTGTTCACTCTGTACTGGTCTCGAGGTTGAGGCCGTACTCGGCGAGTTCTTTCGCCTGGCGCTTCTCGGCGCGCTTATCGTGCAAAATGGCGATGCCCGCTGCCGCAAAGTAGAGCGCGATGATGGGAACCGCAAGCAGAAACATGCTCATGAGGTCTGCAGCGGGAGTGGCGATACCGGCAAACAGAATGATGCACAAGATCGCAACCCGCCAGCTTTTCAGAATCGCCTTGCCGCTGACCACGCCAATGAAGTTCAGCAGCACCAGGAGTACCGGCAGCACGAAACCGATGCCCACTGCCAGCAGCAGCTTGATCGTGAAGTCGAGGTAACTGCGTGCCGCAATCTGGAAGGCATCCTCCTGCGGCTGGAACATCGCCATGATCCGCACGATGTTCGGGAGCACGCTCCACCCGGCGTACACGCCTAGCAGGAACAGCGGCACTGCCGTGCCGAGGAAGCCGAAGGCGTACATCTTCTCGCGCTTGGTCAGGCCGGGCACCAGGAACGCCCAGATTTGATACAGCCACACCGGTGACGCCAGCAGCACCGCAATAAATAGCGAGATCTGTACTTTTGTATCGAAGCCGCTCGTCACATCGGTGTACTGAATGAGCGCCGTGCGACCCTCGACCTCAAGCTCGAGGATGGGCTGGCGGAGCACTGTCCACACCCAGTCAGATAGAAACCAGCCGGCAACCAAGGCAACTGCGATCGCACCCGCAGAAATAAAGAGACGATTGCGAAGCTCAATCAGATGCGCACCGAGGCTCATCTTGCCCTCGGGGTTCTTTCGCCGCCGCGCTGTCACTGCCACGAGCCCAGCTTACCGTCGCGATCCCTGGGCAGAGCTGTGTCACTCATCGTGTGCCGCAAGTACCCGATCCACCCAGTCCCGCACGGCCGCGCGAGCAGGCTCGGGGCCAACAACGATCACCTCACCGGGAACTGTTTGCACCAGACGCACGGCAATACCGGGGTGCGCAAGCTGTGCTTCGGCGTGCACCCACCCATCTTCGGCGGCGCCCACCACGTGTGGTGCGAAACCAGCGAGTCGGTGCAGCGCGCCAACACGTACCCGCAACTGCGCGGTGAGTTCGCCGCGTGCGAACTCAAAATCAGGCACCACCGCAGCAGCGTCCGCGCGCACCGTGGCAGCTTCGGGCAACACCCGTACGTCACGCATGCGATCCACCGCGAAGGTGCGTTCTGCCGCGCGATCCAGGCACATCGCTCGCAGGTACCACTCTCCGTGGCGCTGCACCAAGAGCAGCGGCTCAACCCGGCGAACAGTGACCTGATCTTGCGTATCACGATACGAGAAGCTGAGTCTCTTACTGTCGTTCATCGCCTGTGTGATGCGAGCATGGGCTGTCGATTCGACTTCAGGCGTCACCGAAAGTGGCGGAGAAGCCGGCAACGCCGGCCCCACCGCAGCGAGCTTCGCAGAGGCCTGATCTGCGACCGCTTGCAGAGCCGCTGGCAAGTGCGGCCGCAGCGATTGCAGGCCTGCAATCAGCGTTGCCGCTTCGAGCGTCGAAAAGCGTGGGGTGTCATCGACGGCGACCACCCGGGTCAGACTAACGATGTCGTATGTTTCGTAGGCGTCCCAGTCAAGGTCGAACAGATCCTCATGCTGATAGGTGCGGGTCTCCCCCGGCACTCCCGCCATTCCGAGGAAAGGAATCAGCTGCCTGAGCAGCCGTTCCTCGACATCGAACGCCCTGGCGAGCTCCACAAGCGCTGTCGGACCATGTTCCAGGAGATACGGCACCAGCGACAGCAGCAGCACGACCCGATCAGGAGTGGTCAACGATCGCGTCATCGGCAATCTCCGTCTTGCGCAGCAGCAGCCGAAGCGGGCATGCCCTCTGCACGGTGCTGGGCACGCATGCGTTGCAGTATCTGCACCGTCTGACGACGCAGAGCAGGGGGATCCTGCACCTGTACATCATCCCCGTATCCCGCGAGCTCACCTGCGAGTACCGTGAAATCAAGCGTGGGAATCGTCACTTGGCGGAAGCCGTCATCCACGCGCGGCGCTGCGTGGTCGAGCCTGGCGCGAGCAGTGAGTCTCGCCTCAGCGCTGGAACCGGCCCGAACGTGCACCACGGCAAGCTGGCGATCGCGCAGCGCGAGAAGCTCGTCAATCATGCCTTCGACCCGATCCTGGAGTGCTGGGTCGAAGGTCTCGGACAACAGGCTCACCTCGCCCACGATGCGCGCGAGCAGGAAGACGCGCCCAGCCTCGCGTTCCATGTCCCAGGCCAGCAGATGCCATCGGCCATCTGCGCGGTGCAGACGCAAGGGTGCCACGCGACGCTGCAGTGGCGTGTCACGATCTGGCAGCTGATAGTCGAAGCACGCCACCCGCCGCTCATCAATACCGCGCTGCAGGGCGGGTGCCGACGGCTCCGGAATGCCCAGGTGTGGTGCAAGCCCCAGAAGTTGCACATCGAGGCCTGCGCCGAGTGCTGCAAGCTTCATTGCGGCACGCCGCGACTCTGCGCTGAGACTTCCCTCTGCCCAGGCAAGCGATGCCAAACGCAGCAGGCTGAGTTCCTGTGCGCTAAAGCGCACATCATCGGGCATTTGCAGGTGCTGTTTCGCAATACGGTAGCGAATCAGCTGCGTGTTCTCAGGTTCTTCAGGCGATGTGAGCGTTTCGATAGGAATGCCCAGCGCGCGCACCTGATCCTTGTCGCGCTCGAACTGCCGTTCCAAGCTGCGGTCAGTTTCCCCGGGCTGAAATCGCTCAGCGTAGCCATACACACTGGCAAGCAACTCACGCTTGGTCGATCCAAATGGGCTTGCTACCAGCGCAAGAATCAAGCTGAATACTCGCTGCTCCGCCGGAATTGCGCGGCTAGATGACCGGCTTGCCACTGCGCGTCAACTGCTACGCAATAGCGAGGATATCGATCACGCTGACCCGGGGATTTCCGTCCCCGCCCTCGATCACCACGACCTGCGAGCCCACCGGATAGCCGCTCAATTCGGCCCGGAACGTCACACCGGACACGGCGATCTGGTCGACAGTACCGAGATTCTCAGGCCCGCTCTCCCAGGAGTTCTTCAACTGCTCGCCAGCCCAGCTGACGGTGAGCACATTTGCGATGACCATGCTGTCGTCTTGCACCTCAGCGCCAGAGCCGGTGATGCGGGCGGCAGACGTGGTCTCGGCCGGCGGTGCCTGTGGCGGCAGCACCATTCCGACGCGGCCAGCTTCATCGGTCACCACTGACGGGAAACCCGACGGCAGCGCGTTCATGCGCCCCTCGGCGGCTGCGGGATAGACCTCACGCACATCCACAATCACGAGCAGCGATGCATCTGGTGTTTCGACCGCACCGGCGCTCAGCTCGGCAGGGAGTGCGATGGCGAGGGTGTCACCTGGGGCAGCACACAGCACCCCCTGTAGCACCGGACCTCCCTCTGCGGTCACCAGGAACAGCTCGTCGCCAGCATCGCTCCCGAAGGAGGGACTCGCCTCCAGCAGATCACCCGAAGCCGAGTCAAAGTAGGCAAGATTGGCTGCCACAATGGTGCCCTCGGTGGCCAGTACAGCTCGATCCTCTGCACTTGCAAGCACGGAACGTTGCGCATTCACGATCGGCGCCGTCGAGGTGATCTCGACCTCGGGCTGACCGTTTGCCTCAGCCAAGGTGACACTCTCAGTGAGAGATCCGGGAGCAAGCGGCGCTTCGCACGCGTCAGCAGCAGAGTTCGCGGTGGCGCACCCCGTCAGTCCGGCGCACAGAAGCGTCACGGCTGCGGTAGCGGGAAGAATACGACGACGCATGAGAACCTCTCGGAAAAACTTGGCAACCCCACAATTCTAGTGCAGTGGGTGCCGGCGAACACGGGAGTGATACCGATTACTCCTCCGGGTCACTTGCTCCGCGTTCGCGGGCGAACTGCTGAGCCGCGCGCACCTTCTTGCGCAACACCTTGTCGCTCTTGCTCCACTGGCCGATGGCTTCCGGGGTCCAGTCCCCGGCCGATCCGTCAACGAGATCGGGGGTCCACGCAGCGACATCAGCCTCGGTGTACTCACCCTTTGACGCACGCCGCTTCAGCTGTGGCATCGTCGCCCCGGGCGCCAAACGTCGCGCAGTAATCAGAAACCCGGTGTGCGCGACCATGCGGTGGTCGGGGCGGACCGCCAAACCCTCGACGTGCCAACCGCGCACCATCGTCTCATTTGCTTGCGGATGCGTGAATCCGCCGTGACGGCGAATCTCCTCGGCCACGCGGGACAACTGGGTCACAGTGGCGACGTAACAGATCATGACGCCGCCGGGTTTCAGAGCATCGGCAGCCACCCCCACGCACTCCCACGGCGCGAGCATATCGAGCACCACGCGATCCACCGTGCCAGCGGCACACTGCTGAGGCAACGCTTCCTGCAGATCCCCCACCGTGACCGACCAGTTGGCGGGAAGCTCACCGGCAAATGCTGCGGCATTCGCGCGGGCAATCTCTGCAAATTCTTCACGCCGCTCGAATGAGCATAGCTCCCCGGTGGGCCCGATTGCTCGGAGCAGATGCAACGACAGTGCGCCAGATCCAACGCCAGCCTCGACCACCCGCGCACCGGGGAAAATGTCAGCGAGAGACAGGATCTGCGCGGCATCTTTCGGGTAGACAATTGCCGCACCGCGCGGCATCGACATGACAAAGTCACTGAGCAGCGGACGCAAAGCCAGGTACTCTTCGCCGCTCGTGTTCGTGACGACCGAACCGTCGGGTAGTCCCACCAGGTCAGCGTGCGCAATCATGCCGCGGTGACTGTGGAACTCGCCCCCCGGCACCAACGTCACGGTATTCAGTCGCTCCTTCGGCCCGGTCAGCTGCACCCGGTCGCCGTATCCAAAGGGTCCGCTCAGTGCGGGCATCGCCGACTCGGCAGTCTCCGCTGCCGTCGATTCGTGCGTCTTCTCACTCACGCAAGGGCTCCAATCACTTCAATCACATGGTCTTGCGGGTGTGGATCGCCGTCGCGCATGGCACCGAACTGAGCGCGGACGGCATCTGCATCGAGGCCCCTCAGACTCGACCACAGGGCATGCGCGCTGGTACCCCGCAGACTGATCAGGTTCGGAATGCCGACGCTCACCGCGCCAGAAGCCACCGCCGATGCAAGTCCGGTCGGTGAGTCCTCGAACACCAGACACTGTTCGATGGGCACTCCCAGCGCGGCCGCGCCGAGCAAGTACGGCTGCGGGTGGGGCTTCGCGTGATCCACCTCGTCACCGGCAATAATCGTGTTGAAGGTGCCGGGAGGGAGCAGTTCGACCATGTGCTCGGCAAGCGAGCGCACCGACATTGTCACGAGCGCCGATGGGATGCCCGCCACGCGCAGCGACTCCAGCAATTCACGCGCACCCGGCCGCCAGTGCGGCGCATGCTCGCGCATGCCCGCGCCCACGTGTTGCACCCACTCGGCAACAATCTCGTCTGCGCTGAGGGGCACACCGAGCTCGCGGAACAGTTCCGCAGCATCCCACAGACCCGAGCCAATGAGCTGATCGCGCACCTCGGGGGTGAGCGCTAAGCCATACCGCTCAAGCAGCGCCAGCTCCGCGGAGAGCCAAAGGGGCTCCGAATCGATGATGGTGCCGTCCATATCCCACAGCACGGCGGCCAACCTCTGCTCACTCATTGCAGAAAGTCTAGCGAGCGAAGCCGACTATCCTGGTGTCGTGTCTGAAGCTGCTGACTCCTCCTTCCATCCGCGCGTGCTGATTGCTGCGTTCGAAGGCTGGAGCGACGCTGGCTCTGCCACCACCACGGTGCTGCAGCACTTGGGTGAGTTGATCGACGCCGAGATGCTGCATGCCATCGGTGCAGATGGCTTCGTGGATTTCCAGGTGCATCGCCCGAAGGTGAGTTTTACCGCTGCTGGCGCCCGCGTCATCGAGTGGCCAGAGACGCGACTCTACGGCACCGTCGAGCGCCCGGGAGTGCCTCGCGACACTGAGAAAGACACCGTGCGACGCATCGACGGCACGCCGGTGCAGGATCTCTTCCTGCTTGCCGGGGTGGAGCCTGCGCGAGACTGGCTGACTTTCGCCGAGGAAGTCATCGATGTGGTGGACAGCTGGGCCATCGACACCGTGATCATTCTGGGGTCTATGTACTCAGACGCCCCTCACTCGCGACCCATTGTGGTGAACCTCATCAGCGAGAACGCCGAACTTCGCGCGAGCACCGGCGCGACACGCAGCAATTACGAAGGTCCGATTGGGATCACCACTGTGCTCGACGTCAGCCTGACCGAGGCTGGTGTGCCCGTGCTCAGCATGTGGGCGCAGGTGCCGCACTATGTGCACAGCTCCCCCTCGCCGAAGGCGGCGCTCGCAATTCTTGACAAGCTGGAAGAACTGCTGGACGTCGTCATTCCCCGCGGTGACATGCTGGGCGAAGCCACAGAGTGGGAAGCCAACATCAACCGCATCGCCGCAGCTGATGAGGACATGGCGCGCTACATTCGCTCCCTCGAGGAAGCGCGCGATGCGACGACCGCGCCAGAAGCAACCGGCGAGGCCATCGCGCACGAGTTCGAGAAGTTTCTCAACATCGAGCCCGACCAAGACGATACCCCGCCCGCCCCCATCTAGAGCGCGGGCGACTCGTTCGGCGCTTCGGTTCGCAGCTGCACCCCCAGTAACGCGAGCGCCGCATTGGCAATGAGTTGCGGGTCATCCACACCCTGGTCGAGCGCGGCGTCGAGGGTGGCGAGCATCACCGGCGTGTCGAGATCGTTGGCAAGTGCCTGACGCAGCTGCTGCAGCACGGTCACCGCAGACGCCGGCGTCGAAGTGTGGCGCCGCAGACCTTCACGCCAGGCGCTGAGTCGGTGCGTTGCCACCGCAAGATCGCTATCGAACCATTCCCACTCTTCACGATAGTGGTGAGCCAACAGCCCCAGTCGAATTGCAGAGGGGTCTGCGCCACCGCGCAAGAGCTCCGAGACCAGCACCAAGTTTCCGCGTGACTTCGACATCTTGTGGCCGTCGTAAGCGATCAGGCCGACGTGGCAGTAGGCATGTGCGAGCGGAGTACCAGACAGCGCGGTCGCGTGCGCGGCGGTGAACTCGTGGTGCGGAAACAGCAGATCGCCACCCCCACCCTGCACGGTGAACGCGTTGCCGAGTGCGCCGGTAGCGATCACTGCGCACTCGATATGCCACCCGGGGCGGCCAGCACCGAGCACGGTGTTCCAGCTGGGTTCAGCGGCACGTGCGGCACGCCACAACAGTGGATCGAGTGGGTCACGCTTCCCGTCGCGGCCGGGGTCACCACCGCGTTCAGCACTGAGCAGGAGCATGACATCGCGATCCAGCGCCGACACATCGCCCAGTCGCCACTGCGTGTCGCGCTCCGCAGCTCGCGTATCAAAGTAGAGATCATCATGGTCAGCATCCGCGGTGGGAACGGCATACGCAAGACCACGCGCGAGCAGCTGCTTCACGGCGTCGGCGATTTCTTCGATGCGTTCGGTCACCGCCACATAGTGTGCCGGGGGCAACATGCCGAGGCGGAACATGTCGCTGCGGAACAGGGCGATCTGCTCATCGGCGAGTGCGCGCCAATCGACACCGGTCGCAGTTGCGCGTTCAAGCAGTGGATCGTCGACGTCAGTGATGTTCTGCGCGTAGTCGACTGCGATCCCCGCGTCACGCCACGCACGCTGCATCGTGTCGAACGCCAGGTATGTAGCGGCATGCCCGAGGTGGGTCGCGTCGTAGGGGGTGATGCCGCACACGTACAACGTGGCGCGTCCGTCCTCAAGCGGCGGGTGCTCGATGCGTCCGCTCGCCGAGTTGTAGAGGCGCGGAGGCGTACCGGTTCCCGGCAGTGTGGGGAGTTCGGGCGGAGTCCAAGTTCTCACAGTGCGTATGCTCCCATCAGGGTGTGAACTTCAGGCAGTGACTGTGCGGCGGTGACGCCACCTTCGGCGCTGATCACGCCGGTGCTGAGCAAGATGATGATGACGATGCCGAGCACCACACGGTAGATGACAAACGGCAGGAAACTGCCCCGCGAGATGTAGCGCATGAAGAGCCCAATCACCACGATTGCCACGAGGAATGCGACCACCGTTGCCGCGAGTGTGGGAATCGCAGCCACGTCACGGCCATCACCGAATGACTTCACGAGCTTGTACCCACCGGAACCAAACACCGCCGGAATGGCCAGCAAGAAGGAGTAGCGAGCCGCGGCTGCGCGGGTATAACCCATGAAGAGTCCGGCGGTGATCGTACCGCCGGAGCGAGACACGCCAGGAATCAGCGCGAGCGCCTGCGCGAAGCCGAAAATGAGACCGTGTTTCCAGCCGAGCTGGGTGAGATCTCGTTGCTGCGGTGCGTAGCGGTCAGCGACCCCGAGCAGGAGGCCAAAACCAATCAGCGCAAACGCGACGAACCACAGCGAACGCAGCGTGGTGTCGATGAGGTCTTCAAACAGCAAACCCAAGAGCACGATCGGTAGGGAGCCGAGAATGATCCACCAGCCCATCAGTGCATCGGGATCGCGGCGCGGCACACGCCCCGTGAGTGAACGAAACCAGCGCCCAATAATGCGAACGATGTCACGCCAGAAGAACACCACGACCGCGGCCTCGGTGCCCAGCTGGGTGATCGCGGTAAACGCTGCGCCGACGTCTCCGATACCCAGGAGTTCACTCGTAATGCGCAGGTGCGCGCTCGAAGAGATCGGCAGGAATTCGGTCAGGCCTTGAATAATGCCCAGCAGAATTGCCTCAAAAATCCCCATGGTTCCCTTTCCCGGGCCCACGCGTCACGAGGGCCAGCGACCAGACTAACGTCTCAGTACCGACGGAGCAGATCGACGAGCACCCGATGTCCGAAATCGAGGGCAGCCAGAGGCACGCGCTCGTCAACCCCGTGGAACATACCGGGGAAGTCAAGGTCGGCGGGCAATTGCAGCGGCGCAAAACCGTATCCGGTGATGCCAAGTTGGCTGAGGGCTTTGTTATCAGTGCCACCAGACAGCAAATACGGCAGTACCCGCGCTTCGGGATCGTGCAGGCGCAGACACTCGGTCATCACCTCGATGAGTTCACCGGCAAACGGAACTTCGAGACCGATGTCGCTGTGCAGTGTCTCGATCTCGATGTCGGGGCCGACAATTCGCTGTACCTCATCGAGGATTCCGGCCTGCATGTCAGGCAGGGTGCGCACATCGACGAGGGCTTCCGCGGTATCAGGAATCACATTGTGCTTATAACCGGCCTGCAGCACCGTCGGGTTGGTCGTGGTGCGCAGGCTCGCTTGGATGAAACCAGCTCCGGGACCTGCGCGCAGCACGAGCTCTTCCGGTTGCACCTCCACCGGATCCTCGCCGAAAATCTTGGCAATTTCAGTGACCAGTTCGCGGGTCGTGTCGCACAGCGCAATCGGCCATTCGTGGCGCCCCAGGGCGGCTACCGCCTCGGCGAGTCGGGTCACGGCGTTATCGTGCCATACCCGTGACCCGTGCGCGGCAGTGCCGCGGGCGCGCAGCCTGATCCAGTCGAGTGACTTCTCGCCGGTCTGAATGAGGTATGCCCGCGTTCCGCCGAGATCAATCGAGTATCCACCGACCTCACTAATGGCGGTGCCAGCGCCAGCGAACAGCTCCGCGTGATGGGTAACGAGATAGTGCGCGCCGAACACACCGCCGTTTTCTTCGTCAGCGAAGAAGGCAAGAATGACATCCCGGCGCGGACGCTCGCCTGCTCGCAGAAGCTCAGCAATTGCGGTGAGGATCATGGCGTCCATGTCCTTCATATCTACGGCGCCGCGTCCCCACAGCATGCCGTCCTTCACAACGCCCGCAAAGGGGTCGACTGACCAGTTCGCGGGGTCCGCGGGCACCACGTCAAGGTGCCCGTGCAGCACCAGCGCTGGCAGACTGGCGTCGCTGCCGTGCACACGGGCCACCACGCTGGCACGGCCCGGCGCCGACTCTATGAGCACGGGCTCTAGTCCGATACCGCGCAAGTAGCCAGCAACATAGTCGGCCGCTTCTGACTCAGGGTTGGCGTCGCCGCCACCACGGTTCGAAGTGTCGAAACGAATCAGGTCTCGCGCGATCCGCGCAGTTTCCGAGAGTGCGGGCTCTGAGTCGGCCGTGACATGCTGCTCGTTCATGACTCCAGGGTAGTCACTTCAATCTGCGCACGTGCGTGACGACTGCGCCTAGACTGTGCCCATGCCGAGCCTGTCCGCCATCCTCGCATTTTCGCTTGCGTCACTGATCTTGGTCGTGATCCCGGGGCCCAGTGTGCTGTTCGCGGTCGGGCGCACACTGAGTGTGGGTCGCGGAGGCGGTCTCATCACTGTTGCCGGGAATACGTTCGGGCAAGTGCCGCTCATTCTGGCGGTGGCCTTTGGTGTGGGCGCGATCGTGGCGCAGTCGGTGGTGCTGTTCACCATCATCAAACTGGCCGGAGCCGCGTACTTGGTGTACCTCGGTGTGCAGGCAATCCGCCACCGTCACAGCGGCAGCGTTACCGATGGCGAAACCGTGCAGCCCGCGGTCCCCCGACGCACGCTCTTTTGGCAGGGCTTTCTGGTTGGGGTCAGCAACCCCAAGAGCATCGTGTTCTTTGTGGCCGCGCTCCCCCAGTTCGTTGATTTTCATGCTGGCTGGGTGCCGGTGCAGATGATCGTGCTGGGCATGGTGTTCATTGTGATTGCGCTCATCTCTGACAGCGCGTGGGTGCTCGCCGCAGGCACCGCGCGCGCCTGGTTTGCGCGCTCGCCGGAACGTCTCGGTACCGTCCGCGGTATCGGCGGTGGTCTCTTGATCGGGCTCGGCGGCGTGCTTGCCTTCAGCGGCGGAAAATCGTGACGACAATCCCGAACCGCAAACTTCAGACTTCGGTCGGTCGAAGTCATGACGTTGTTAGAATTCGGATATGCCGGTCACCGAGCTCTCAGCGAGCAGCCAGAACTACCTGAAGGCAGTGTGGAGCCTCGCGGAGTGGTCTGATGCACCGGTGACCCCCACACTGGTTTCCGACTACACCGGTATGAAGCTCTCAACCGTGTCAGACGCGATGCGCCGACTCGCAGACAAGGGCTTAGTGGATCACGCCCCCTACGGGGCGATTACGCTCACGCAGAAGGGGCGCGCCTTTGCCATCGAAATGGTACGGCGACATCGCCTGATTGAAACCTTTCTTGTTGAAATGCTCGGTTACAGCTGGGACATGGTGCACGACGAAGCAGAGGCGCTCGAACACGCAGTGTCTGACTTCATGATCGACCGTCTCGATGCGCTGCTGGGGTTTCCGGTTCGCGATCCACACGGCGACCCGATACCCAACGCGGCAGGCGAGTTGCAGTATCCGAATGCGGTGCGCCTGAGCGACGCAGCGGCCGACAGTACGCTGCGTATTGAGCGCATTTCTGACGCTGACCCTGCGCTGCTGCAATACTTCACCGAGCAGTGTGTGGCGGTGGGGACGCTCGTGATCGCTCGCGCTGGTTCCCCGTTCTCAGACGCAATTGAGATCACAGTGTCGGAATCCGACACCGTGTTGACGCTGGGCCGTTCTGCCACCGACGCCGTTTGGGTGTCGGTGGCGGACAGCGCCAGCCAGCGCTAGCTACGCCTCAGCTGACTGTTTGTGCGGCGCCTCCTCGCGACGCGGCGCGAGTCCAAATGTCGCAGCAAACCCAACGAGCAGGAAACCTGCCCCGACGAGAGCCGAGAGTCGTGTGCCGTCGGTAAATGCCGTCGCGGCTGAGGCTCCGAGTTCCGGGTTCTCTGCCGTCAGCTGCGGGATTGCTGCTCCGGCACTGACAACCACCACGTCGACCACTTCACTTCGTGCCTCGGCGCTCAGCTCGGGGTACTCACGATGCAACTGGCTGTCGAGCACCGCACCGGTCGCGGTGAACAGCACGGTGCCGAGCACCGCGATACCGAGGGCCGAACCCACTTGACGTGCGGTGCTCTGAGTACCAGAACCCTGGCCGCTGCGATCGACGGGCACCTCTTGCAGGATGACGCCGGTGAGCTGCGCAGTGGCGAGGCCCACGCCGATGCCATAAATGAACAGGAACGGTGTGATCGACAACCAGCCTGCAGTGGGCGAGAACGCCCATGCGAGCCCCAACACACCAACGATTTCCGCGGCGAGGCCGGTACGCACCATAGCTATCGGGGTGAGTTTGCGCGACAGGCCGGCAGACATACCGCTCGCAAAGAACGAGCCGAGTGCCAGCGCCAACAGCACGAAACCGGTTTGGAGCGCGTCGTAGCCCACCACATTCTGCAGCCACAGCGGCAGCGCGAGAATAATGCCGAACTCTCCCAGAGACACAATGAGTGCGGCGATATTACCGTTGCGGAATGATCGGATGGAGAACAGCTGCATCGAAAGCAGTGTCGGTTTACCCGCGCTCTCGCGGCGTCGTGCGCGCACAATGAACACTGCTGTGGCGATCACGAACATGGCGAGCGCGATGGGCACCGGTGACAGTGGCAGATTCCATGTCCACCCGGCGAGCACAAAGGGGTTGGCCGCATCGGAAAGCCACCAGCCAAGCGTGCGACCCTCGATCAGCCCAAACACGAGCGTGGCACTTGCCACGATCGACAGCACCGCTCCGCCGACATCGATGCGCTCGAGCACTGCCGGACGGGGGGCATCGACGACCGTCAGCGCTATTCCGATGATGATCAATAGCCCCAGCGGAATATTGATACCGAACGCCCAACGCCAGCTGAAGGCAGTAGTGAGCCAGCCGCCCAGCAGCGGGCCGACTGCCACCATGCCGCCGATGGTGGATCCCCACACCGCAAACGCGAGCCCGCGGGCCCGACCGGTGAACCCGGTGTTAATGAGTGACAGCGTCGTGGGCAGCACCATGGCCCCACCCACGCCCTGCAACACGCGTGAGGCAATCAGCAGATCGCCGGTGGGCGCCAACGCTGCGAACACCGAAGCTCCCGCAAAAATCACCACACCCAGGGTGAGCAGGCGCTTCTGCCCGAAGCGATCCGCGAGTGCACCAAACATCAGCAGCAGTGCTGCGAACACCAGGGTGTAGCTCTCCTGCACCCACTGCACCTGCGTCGAGGTGATGCCCAGGTCTTTCACAATCGAAGGAATCGCGACGTTCACGATCGTCGAGTCAACGATAATAAGGGCCACCGACAGGCTGATGCTGATGAGCGCCAACCACTGGCGCCTGCTGATGTTCAGCGGCTCTGGGGATGCAGTGTTCATAGCGAGTATCGTACGCCCAAACTAATTACGCACATGCATTGATAACTAGCTTTTCTAGGGATATCTCCCGACAATGCACAAGAGGCTGATCACTGATCAGCCTCTTGTTGTTCGTGCGCGGAGGGGGACTTGAACCCCCACGCCCTAATACGGGCACTAGCACCTCA
>CAZTBS010000003.1:0-139 GCA_964612125.1 uncultured Leucobacter sp.
AAGACCGGGCGTTCGCTGCGTCGCAACACGGCCTGGTGCTGGGACATCACCCCGTCCCTGCCAGCAGTGACCGAACCACCCCGGGTGGTGCTCCTCGACGGCACATACCTGGGCGGCTGGTGTCTCCTCGTCGCGATCA
>CAZTBS010000003.1:149-88464 GCA_964612125.1 uncultured Leucobacter sp.
CCCGCTGGCTTGGCAATGGTGCGCGAGAGAATCCGAAGCAGCCTGGGCGGCGCTACTCAGGCAGATCCCCGCACCCCTCGTCGTGGTGTGTGATGGCGGGTCCGGCCTCCACGCAGCCCTCCGAGGCGAATGGCCTGACACCCTCATACAGCGCTGCATCTTCCACGTCTGGTTGAACCTCAGAACCCACCTCACGCTGCAGCCACGCACCCCTGCAGGCCAGTCCCTGCTTAAAATCGGGAAGCTGCTGCGCCGAATCACGACCACAAATGAGGCGACCGCGTGGCTGCAACAGTTGAACGACTGGTTCCTCGTTTACGAACCCCTCATCAAAGAACGCACGTATGCGAAACGCCGTGCTGACGGGTCGTGGGAATCAGCCACCGGGAAACGGTGGTGGTATACGCATGAGCGGCTCCGCCGCGGGTACCACAGCATGCAACGCCTCGCCCGAGCCGGGCACCTCTTCACCTATCTCGAGGTCGGCTGCGAGAGGACGACCTCACGGCTCGAGGGCGGCATCAACTCGGTCATCAAGGAGGCGCTCCGGATCCACCGCGGGATGAGTGAACCCCATCAGCGGCGGGCTGCGGAATGGATCCTGCTCGACCGTGCCGGGCTCCTCCACACCGCGCACACCTTCCCCGCGGAGAGCCCCGCACGCACGGCGAAGAATCGCAGGCCACGCTTCACCGAACCAGACCCCGGCCCTGCGCTCTACGACACCGGTCTCACAGCAGAAGAAGGCCTCTGGCTACGCGATGGGTGGGCTGGCAGGGCATGACACGCCCAACACCATCCACACTTTTTGGCCTATAGGCCACATCGTCAGCGTGTACGAGCGTGCTGATGACGCAAACCGGCGACTGTGCAATCAGGCGTTCTTCCACCGGATCTTCATCGAGGAAGACGGGGATGTCCGCGTCGAGTACGAGCGCCCCTTCGGTTCACTCTGCGATACCGAGGAGCAGATGAACGCTCTGAACTGGGCCGCTGAAGCGAAGAAGAAGGGAGAGGCTCAAACCGGACAAAGAGTGGTTACTCTTGTCGAGGGTTTGAACCTCTCCCATTTGGGGTGGCTTACGGGACTTGAACCCGCGACCACCGGCACCACAAGCCGGTGCTCTACCAACTGAGCTAAAGCCACCATGCTGACCACTCGAGCGAAGCTCGCGAGGCAACCCCACAAGCATACCGTATTGAGCGGGTGGATCACCAACCGAGCGCCCACACATGCGTGCCACACAGTGATCTGTGTAGGGTGAAGACATGTGGCACGTGTCGCACGAAGAATTTGAGCGGCTCGTCGGGGAGGGACTCGACAGCCTGCACCCCGACATGCTTGCGCAACTCGACAACGTGATTTTCCTGGTCGAAGACGCACCCGCAGACGGCAGCGAGGTGCTCGGTGTCTATGAGGGTTTCTCGCTCGCTGAACGCGGTGCCTACGGCTACGGCGAAGAACCCGACCGCATCATCCTGTTTCGCGAAAACTTGCTGGCGCACTGCGCCGACCACGACGAGCTGGTAGCCGAGATCCGCATCACCCTGGTGCACGAAATCGCCCACTTTTACGGTCTCACCGAGGCCCGCATTCACGAGCTAGGGTGGGGCTAATGCCAGCGACACGAGCACGGCCAGAACTGCGCAGGCGCGAGCGGATCGCCCCCGTGCTCGAACGCCCCTGGCAGACCGTGGTGTGGGATGACCCGGTCAACCTCATGTCGTATGTCGCCTACGTGTTTCAGCAGCACTTTGGCTTTGATCGCGCCGAGGCCGAACGCCTCATGCTGCGCGTGCACACTGAGGGCAGCGCCGTCGTCGCCGAAGGCGCACGCGAGGCCATGGAACTGCACGTCGAAGCCCTGCACGGGTACGGCCTGTGGGCCACCGTTCGACAGGCAGGCACCGCATGAGGCTCCTCCCCCTGCCCGAGGGCGCACTGCGCATGCAGCTCGATTTCGACGAGGCACACCTGCTTGATCAGCTCACCGGGCAACTGATCGAGCTGCTGCAGAGCCACAGTGGCACCACGCTCGACCCTGATCCGCTGTTTGCCAGCCTCGAGGTCGGCGGCACCGACACCCCGCCCGACGACCCTGCGCTGGCGCGGTTATTTCCCGATGCCTATGCGGGCGGCGCCGAAGCGTCGCAGTTTCGACGCGTCACTGAGCAAGGCCTGCTGAACCGCAAACTCCAAGACGCCCTGGCGGTCACCGCGGAACTCGGCCTCGGTCGCGCCCCCGCCGAGGGCGACACCCCCGACCCTGTCGAGGTGCGGGTCACCCCCGCCACCCTGCCCGCCTGGGTGCGCACGCTCACCGCACTGCGCCTCGCGATCGCGGCTCGCATCGGCCTTGCCACAGAGGACGATCACGAACGCCTGCTCGATTCTGACGAGACGCGCGGCACCGTGCTGGTGTACGACTGGCTTGCGGCGATCCTGGAGTCAATCTTGCGCATGCAGCCCAGCAGCGACGACGAGTAACGGCGCCGCTTACGCGGGCGGTTCGAGCGAGCGCGGATCCACCACCGCTTCACGCTGTGTCAGCAGTCGCGCCGGCGTCAGCCCCGTGGCACCAAAGCGGCTGCGCACCTGATCCACCGTCTGATCCACCGCCTGCCACGGCTCGTCTTCGCTCCACAGCGCGAACGCATCGCTACCAGTCGGCACCAGCTGCTCGGCACGCACCCCGATCAGCCGCACCGGTCGACCCGCGGCACCGAGGCCGGCGAACAGATCGAGCGCAGTGCGGTAGATACGCTGCGTCGTGTTGGTGGCCTGCGTGAGCGTGCGCGAGCGGGTGACGGTTTCGAAATTACTCCAGCGCACCTTCAGTGCCACCGTGCGCGCCTCCGCCCCGTGCGCGCGCAATCGCTCCGCAGTGCGCGCTGCGAGCCGCAGCAACTCGCGCTCGAGCACCTCAGTGCGGGTCTCATCGACCGCGAAGGTCTCTTCGTGCCCAATGCTCTTCTCGATGCGACTGGTCTGCACTTCGCGCGTGTCGCGCCCGTTCGCCAGCTCGTGCAGCCGGTGCGCACTCGCGCGCCCGATCGCCCGCTCAAGGCTCGGCAGCGGGGTGTGCGCGAGATCGCCAACGGTGTGGATCGCCCGCGCATGCAGCGCTTTCGCCGTCGCTCCGCCCACACCCCAAATCGCCTCGACCGGCAACGGATGCAGAAAGTCGAGGGTGCGAACAGGTGGGATCTCGAGCACGCCGTCGGGTTTCGCACGCTGCGAGGCGAGCTTGGCCACGTGCTTGGTGCTCGCGAGCCCCACCGATGCTGGCAACCCCGTGCGCTCGCGGATGGTGGCGCGCAAGCGTCGCGCGATCTCGGCAGGCGGGCCAAACAGCTTCTCAGCACCAGCGACGTCAAGAAACGCTTCGTCGATGCTCAGCGGCTCGACCAGCGGGGTGAACTCGTGAAAGATGCTCATCACCTGCCGCGACGCATCGCGGTACTTGGTGAACACCGGTGCAAGCAGCACCAGCTGCGGGCACAGTTGCCGAGCCTTTGCCACCGGCATGGCAGAACGCACGCCGTAGGCCCGCGCTTCGTAGCTGGCGCTCGAGACAACTGACCTGGCCGTGTCATGGGCGACCGCGGTCGGCACACCACGCAACTCCGGTCGGTCGAGCAGTTCCACGGAAACGAAGAACGAATCCATGTCGACGTGCAGAATCGAAGCGGTGGCGCGCTGCACCTTACGGAACCGGCGGGTAACGCAGGATCGCCGCGACCGGGTTATCGTCTGGCATGTCTGCGTGGCGCACGGCCTTTACGGTACCACCGGAACGAATCACCCGCGCAGCCAACTCGTCGATCAGCCCGTAGGTGGTGACGCTGGGCGCGTCTGCCGGGGTAATCGCTCCCGCATCGTCGACGTGCCCTTCCAGCGTGGTCGCCTCGAGATCAAACAGCAGCTCGCTGACTGAGCCAGCCGTGGCCGCGCGCGCCACCTCGGTGAGCTGGCTGACGGCCTTTCCGCTGCTGCGCAGGTCGTTGAAGCGGTCGCGCCACTCAGCCAGTTGCCTCGCGTACATCGCATCGAGAATCTCGCGTGCGTGCGTGTCGATATCTTCCGGCGTCTGTGAGTTCGGGTGCTTGCTGATGCCCTCCTGCAGCAGCCCAGGGTAGGTGTTGACCACACGGTAGGCAGGTTCGAGGTCGCTCGCGGCGCACAAAATGAGTGGATCCTCCGAGCCTGCAAGCGCAGGCAACACTGCTTCCTGAATCAGCGTGCAGTAACGTTCTCGCTCAATGCGGGGGCCGGTCGTGCCCTCCTCGCGAATCCGATCTTTGCCGCCGCCGTGCGGCTCGCGCACGAGCACATCGCTCGCGTCTGCGGGCAGATCGGGCAGCGGCACCTCCTGCGCCCGGTGCTCAGCGCCCACCGAGTACAGGTGTACGTCCTGCTCGGTAACGGTCAGCACATGCGCAGACTGCGGGAACGATACCGCGCGCAGCAGCGGACCAACATCGAAGCGATCACCAATCGCAAGCAGATCAGGCAGTTCGTTCGCCACCTGAAACGCGTAGACGGCATCTGGCGATAGGAAGAGTGCCAAGGATCGTGCTTGCGAATCCCAGAACTCGCGATCGCCCTGCAGACGTTCGTGGGCGTCAGAAATTGCCGTGCGCGCCGCGGCATCAACGTGCGCCGCTTCCAGCTGTTTGAGTGCGTCGATGACGCGCTGCCGCAGCCTGAACTGCAGGCCCTCACGATCGGTCGGCAGCGGTGAGGTGGGCAGGTAAATCGAGACACTCGCAGGATCGCGATGCTCAATCAGATCGGCAAGTTCGGTATCGCTCGGAATGTTGACTCTCATGGCCTAACCCTAATCAGCAGAGCCCCGCTTGGGAACACCCAATCATCACGAAGTCGTGACGCTTGCTGACGTGGCAGGGGTGGTCGCGCGACTTCGCGACCACCCCTGATCCACCCCTATGCTGAGGCGCGTTCGAGCACCAGCTCCCGCACCCGGGCAGCGTCTGCCTGGCCACGCATGGCCTTCATCACCGCACCAATCACGGCGCCGGCGGCCTGCACTTTGCCGTCGCGGATCTTCGCGAGCACATCGGGCTGCTCGGCCAACGCCTGATCAATGGCGGCAATCAGCGCGCCATCGTCGGAGACAATCGCGAGCCCCTCAGCGTCAACGATCTCTTGCGCGGTGCCTTCTCCATCGATGATGCCCTGGATCACGCGGCGCGCAAGCTTATCGTTCAGGGTGCCCGCGTCAACGAGCTCGACCACTGAGGCGATCTGCTGCGGGGTAATGAGCTCAGCGGGCGCAGTCGACCGCTCATTAGCGATGCGCGCGATTTCGCCGGTCCACCACTTACGCGCGGTCTGCGCGGGAACCCCCACCGCAACCGTTGCCTCGATCAGCTCAAGCAGGCCAGCGTTCACGACGTCCTGGAACTCGAGCGCACTGAACTGCCATTCTTCGCGCAGGCGTCGACGACGCAGCGTCGGATGCTCCGGAAGCTGCGCGCGCAGCTCCTCGACAAGCTCCCGCGACGGCATCAGCGGGGCCAGATCGGGCTCCGGGAAGTAGCGGTAGTCATCGGCGTCGCTCTTCGGGCGCCCGGGCGAGGTCTCCCCCGTGTCCTCGTGCCAGTGCCGAGTCTCCTGGGTGATCGATCCACCGTCGGCGAGAATCTGCGCCTGGCGCTGAATCTCGAACCGCACCGCACGCTCCACCGAGCGCAGCGAGTTAACGTTCTTCGTTTCGGTACGCGTGCCGAGCACCGACATGCCAGCACCCTCGTTGCCGCGCGGGCGCAGCGACACGTTCGCATCGCAGCGCAAATTACCGCGCTCCATGCGCGCATCCGAAATACCCAGCGCAATCACCAGGTCACGAATGGTCGACACGTAGGCGGCCGCGATCTCGGGGGTGTCGTGCTCGCCCCCAAAGATCGGGCGGGTCACGATCTCAACAAGCGGCACGCCGGCACGGTTGTAATCGACGAGCGAGTACTCGGCACCCTGAATACGCCCGGTGGATCCACCCATGTGGGTGAGCTTGCCCGCATCTTCCTCCATGTGCGCCCGCTCAATCGGCACGTGCACAACGCGACCCGAAGACAGCTCGATCTCGACCGAACCGTCGAAGGCGATCGGGTCGTCGTACTGCGAGATCTGGTAGTTCTTCGACATATCGGGGTAGAAGTAGTTCTTCCGCGCAAAGCCAGACACCTCGGCAATCTCGCAGCCGAGCGCGAGGCCCAGACTGATCGAGTAGCGCACGGCCTGCTCGTTGATCACCGGCAGGCTGCCGGGCAGGCCCAAGCACACCGGGGTGAGGTTGGTGTTCGGATCGGAACCGAAGGCGTTGGGTGCAGAACTGAACATCTTGGTGCGAGTATTCAGCTCGACGTGCACCTCGAGGCCAATCACCGGCTCAAACAGTTCAAGCGCGCGATCGAAGTCCATCAGTTTGGTCTTTGCCATCAGAGTGCTGCCTTTCCGGCTGAAGCCTGCGCCAGATCGGGCGCCTGAGCCCAGAACGGGGTTCCGTCACGTTCTTCGATCAGACGCTCTGCGGCGGCACCAACACGGTACAGGCGAGCGTCTTCGTAGGCCGGGGCCAACAGCTGCAGACCAACAGGCAGCCCGTCTTCTACTGCGGTGCCAACCGGCAGACTGAGGCCCGGAATTCCAGCGAGGTTCGCGGGAATCGTGGTCGCGTCGTTCAGGTAATCCTGCATCGGATCACCGGCGTGCTCACCGAGCTTCCACGCGGTGGTGGGTGCGGTCGGCGAGGCGATCACGTCAACCTGCGCGAACGCAGCCGCGAAATCGCGCTGGATCAGTGTGCGCACCTTTTGCGCGCTGCCGTAGTAGGCGTCGTAGTAGCCAGCCGACAGCGCGTAGGTGCCGAGAATGATGCGGCGCTTCACCTCTGCCCCAAAGCCCGCGGCGCGGGAGGCACTCATCACATCTTCGACGGTGCCGCCGTGTTCCGGGTTCACGCGTAGCCCGAAGCGCACGGAATCGTACTTCGCGAGGTTGCTCGATGCTTCAGCAGGGAGGATCAGATAGTAGGCAGCCACCGCGTATTCGAAGTGCGGTGCGTCAATCTCGACAATCTCGGCCCCCGCGGCGGTGAGCATCGCCAAAGCTTCTTCGAAGCGTGCCTTCACGCCCGCCTGCACACCGTCAAGCATCAACTGCTTCACCACGCCGACCCGCAGGCCACGCAGGGAGTCCCCGGCAGCCCCGGCACGGGCGGCCGCGGCCATCGACGGCCAGTCGTGACGCAGCGAGGTGGAATCGTGCGGATCATGCCCAGCAATCACATCGTGCAACAGCGCAGTGTCAAGCACCGTGCGCGCCACCGGGCCGATCTGGTCAAGCGACGAGGCGAGCGCAATCGCGCCGTACCGGCTCACGCCACCGTAGGTTGGCTTGGCACCGACCGTGCCGGTGAGGGCTGCTGGCTGGCGGATCGATCCACCCGTGTCACTGCCGAGCGCCAGGGGTGCCTCGAAGGCGCTCACCGCAACGGCTGAGCCGCCGCCCGATCCACCCGGCACGCGATCAAGCGCCCAGGGGTTGCGGGTCACACCATACGCGGAGTTCTCAGTTGAGGATCCCATCGCGAACTCGTCCATGTTGGTCTTGCCAATGGAAATGAGCCCGGCCGCACGCGCCTTCGCCACCGCGGTGGCATCGAATGGCGAGCGGTAACCCTCGAGAATCTTTGACCCCGAAGTCGAGGGCATATCGGTCGTGACGAGCACATCTTTGATGGCCAGCGGCACGCCCGCGAGCTCGCCGAGTTGCTCGCCCGCGGCGCGACGCGCATCGATCTGCCGCGCCGCCTGCAGCGAGGCTTCTTCGTTAGTCGCGAGGAAGGCGTGCAGCTCAGGATCGACAGCAGTAATGCGATCGAGGTGCGCGCGGGTTGCCTCCTCAGAGGAAACCTCTCCGCGAGACAGCGCTGCGGCGAGATCAGCCGCGGTCAGGTGAATCAGCTCAGACACTACTGCTCCTCCCCCAGAATCGCGGACACTCGGAACATGCCCTCGGCCGCGTCGGGTGCGTTCTGCAGGGCCTCGTCGAGACTCAGCACATCCGCAACCTCGTCGGGGCGCATCACATTGGTGATGGGGAGCGGGTGGCTGGTGGGCGGAACATCATCGCTTGCCACCTCGCTCACCTTCGCGATGCTGTGCAGGATCGAATCGAGCTCACGGGTGAGCGACGTCAGTTCTGCGTCGGTCAGGGCAATGCGGGAAAGACCGGCAAGATGCTGCACGGTTTCCACCGTGATCTCGCCGTTCCCCGCGCTAGTGTCAGACATACTGCTCCATCGGGAAGGGGCTTCTGGGAACTCGACCATCCTACCGATGATCGTGCGGGCAGCCGCTGAGCCGCGACACCGTCACGCCGCGCCTGTTCCGCGCAGCGCGGCCCAGTGCGCGTCCCACTGCTCGCTGCGTGTGCCGTCGGTGTTCCACAGGCCCGAGCAGCCGCGCCGGTGGCTGTGCACGAGGTGCAGATCCACCACCCCCACCGCCGACATCAACGCGAACACGGTGGTGGGCCCCACGAACACAAACCCGCGCTGCTTCAGGGCGCGCGCCAGCGCCATCGATTCGGGCGAGTGGCTGGGTACCTCGGCATCGCTGCGCGGCGACGGTGACTGCTGCGGCGCATGCTGCCACACCAATTCGGCGAGACTCTCCCCGGTTTCACGCAGGGCCAGCGTCGCCCGCGCATTGGTGATCGCCGCCTCGATCTTCCTGCGGTTGCGAATAATGCCGGAGTCTGCGAGCAGTCGGTCCACATCGGCCGCGCTGAACTGCGCGACCAGCGCCGGGTCAAACCGGGCAAATGCGGTGCGAAACGCCTCTCGTTTGCGTAGCACGGTCAGCCACGACAGGCCGGCCTGAAACGCTTCCAAGCTGAGGCGTTCGAACAGGCCAGCATCGTCGGTGACGGGCATGCCCCACTCAGTGTCGTAATAGCTGGTCAGCAGTGGATCACCGAGCGCCCAGGCCGCACGCACCGGGGTGGAGTGCGGGTCGGTCGCCGTCACGACGCGAGTCACGGCAGTTGCAGCGCCGCGGGGCCCTGGGTCACCAGCACGGCAAACTGCGCCGCATCGAGCACTGGAATTCCCAACGCTTCAGCCTTGGCGAGCTTTGACCCGGCCCCAGGCCCCGCAGCCACGAAATCGGTCTTCTTCGAGACGCTCGATGCAGCCTTGCCGCCAGCCTGAATGATCGCTTCCTGCGCTCCCTCACGCGTGTAGCCCTCGAGGGTGCCCGTGGCCACCACGGTGAGACCAGCCAGCACGCCCTCGGCAGCCGCGGCAGCGCCCGGGCCGGGGTGCCCCGGGGTCTCCCAGCGCACGCCTGCGGCGGCCCAACGCTCCACGATCTCCTGATGCCAGTCCACGGCAAACCATTCGCGAATCGACTCCGCAATTGTCTGCCCCACGCCGTCTACCTCGGCAAGTTCCTCGGTGGACGCGGCACGGATCGCCGCGAGCGAGCCAAACCAGTCGGCGAGCGCTCGCGCTGCCACCGGGCCCACATGCCGAATGTTCAGGGCAACAAGCAAGCGCCACAGCGGTTTCGTTTTCGCGAGCTCTAGCTCACTGAGCAGCGTGTGCGCGTCTTTCGAGGGTGTCACCACGACATGGTTTTTGCGCACTCCGGCGGCTCGCCGCTCTGCGGGCGACGCGTTCTCCCACCCTGGCGGGTAGCTGAGCGTGGTCTTCTGAAACGGTGCGCGACGCACGGGCTCACCGTGCTCGTCGGTCTTCGGTTCGCCGGTTTCTGAGTCACGCACGATCACTTCGATGGGCACCAGCTGCTCAAGAGTCAACTCGAACAGTGCGGCTTCGGTGGTCAGCGGCGGATCCGCTGGGGTCTCCGGCCCGGTCAGCGCCGCCGCGGTGACCTCGCCCAGCACCTCGATGTCGAGTGCGCCGCGGGATCCAATATGCTCCACCCGCCCGCGCAGCTGCGCGGGGCAGCCGCGGCTGTTCGGGCAGCGCAGATCGATGTCGCCTTCCTTCATCGGGCGCAGCGTGTCACCGCACTCGGGGCATTCGGTGGGCATCTGCCACTCCCGCTCGCTGCCGTCGCGGCGTTCGACCACCGCGCCGAGCACCTCGGGAATCACGTCTCCTGCCTTGCGCAACACCACGGTGTCGCCAATCAGTACGCCCTTCGCCTTCACTACCTGCTGGTTGTGCAGGGTGGCCTGGCTGACGGTGGAGCCTGCGACGCGAATCGGGGCCATCACCGCGTACGGAGTGGCGCGCCCAGTGCGCCCGATACCTACCCGAATATCGAGCAACTGGGTGTGCACCTCGACGGGCGGGTACTTGTAGGCGATCGCCCAGCGCGGGGCCCGGCTGGTCTCGCCCAGCTCAGCGTGCAGGGCCATTTCGTCGATCTTCACGACAATGCCATCGATCTCGTGCTCGAAGGCGTCGCGCCGTTCGCCGCACGCCTCAATGAATTCGAGCACCTCAGCGGTCGTCGCAAACACACGCGAATGCGGTGACACGGGCAGCCCCCACTCGCGCATGAGCTGGTAGGCATCAGATTGGTGCGCAAACTGTGGGTTTTGCCAGGCACCGATGCCATGCACATACAGCGACAGTCGGCCCAGCCGCTCGGCCATCAGCTGCAGTTCGCGCTCGTTCTTCTTGTCGGCACGCTGGCGCAGGCTCCCTGCCGCAGTATTGCGGGCGTTGGCGAACTCCGGGTAGCGCACCGTCACCGACTCCGCGGGCACCCCACGCGCCTGCTGCTCGCGCTCGTATTCTGCCTGCAGTTCACGCTGGCGCTGGTTGAGCCAGGCGAAATCGTCGCGCGCGAGAAACACCTCACCGCGCGCCTCAAAAAACTCCGGAATTCCCTCGCCCGTCAATCGGGTGGGAATCGCGGGGATGAACCGCACATTCTCGGTGATGTTCTCACCCACCCGACCATCGCCACGGGTGGTGGCCGTCTCGAGCACGCCGTTACGATACGCCAGGGTGATGGCCAGTCCGTCGATCTTCAGCTCGGTCAGCCAGTGCACCGCCCGACCAGCGGCTGCCTGCGCCTTATCGGCCCAGTCGGCGAACTCTTCGAGCGAGAACACATTGTCGAGGCTGAGCATGCGCTCGGCGTGGGTGTGCTCAGGAAAACCTGCGGCCACGACCGCAGCACCCACCTGCTGGGTGGGACTATCCAGGTCGGCAAGTTCCGGGAAGGCCCGCTCAATGGCCTCAAGCTGGTGGATCAGTCCGTCGTATTCGGCGTCAGATACCAGGCTCGTGGCCTCAGAATAGTAGGCCGTACGGTAGCGGTCGATCAGTTCCGTCAGGCGCTCACTTTCGGCGCGCGCAGTCTCGAAATCCTCGGGCACCCGGGCGGCTGGGCCAGGCTCAATAGGCGGTGTGGTCACGCCTCAAGTCTAGAAGCGCCGACCACCTCAGCCGCGGGATCCGCTCGGTCAATCGTGAACTGCCCAAGCACCCGCGTACCGATGTACAGCACCGCACTCTGCCCAGGGGCCACGCCCAGCAGCGGCTCCGCCAGCTCCTGGTTGATTTCGACCACGATTTCTTCCGTCGCATCGACGCGGTGCTGCTCGGTGCGCGACAATTCATCGATGTGGATCATGCGCGCTCGCGCTGGCACCGGGTCTGCGTGGGCGCGGATCTGCACCTCGCAGTCAAACCACTCGGTAATGTCGAGGCCGGGGTCGCCAGTGAAACTGTAGCGCCCGCCAGCAATGCGACCGATGGCAAGCCGATCCTTCGGGCCCACCACCACCTGATTCGAGACCGGGCGGATCGACAGCACGTATCGGGGCTGGCCGTCCGGGGCGGGGCGGCCGAGCTGCAACCCTCGACGCTGGCCGACGGTGTACCCGTGCGCGCCGTCGTGGGTGCCGAGCACCTCTCCGCCCTCGTCCACGATGTCACCGGGGGTACGTTCGAGCCGCTCTGACAACCAGCCGCGGGTGTCGCCGTCGGGGATGAAACAGATGTCGTGACTGTCTGGCTTCTGCGCCACTTGCAGCCCGCGCTCCTCAGCTTCGCGACGAATCAGGTCTTTCGAAGGAGTGTCGCCGAGGGGGAAATAACAGTGCGCGAGTTGCTCAGCGGTCAGCACGCCCAGCACGTACGACTGATCCTTGGCCCACGCACTCGCCCGATGCAGCTGTCGCCCGTTCGGCGTATCGATTACGGTGGCGTAGTGCCCGGTAGCGACGGCGTCAAAGCCGAGCGCAATGGCCTTGTCGAGCAGGGCCTGAAACTTAATCTTCTCGTTGCAGCGCAAGCACGGGTTGGGGGTGCGACCGGCCGCGTATTCGGCGACAAAGTCATCCACCACATCAGCTTTGAATCGCTCGCTGAAATCCCACACATAGAAGGGAATGCCCAGCAAGTTGGCGGCACGTCGCGCGTCCATGGAGTCTTCGATCGTGCAGCAGCCACGTGAGCCGGTGCGCAAGGTGCCGGGCATACGACTGAGCGCCAAGTGCACACCCACCACCTCGTGCCCGGCCTCAACGGCGCGAGCTGCCGCGACCGCGGAATCGACTCCCCCGCTCATCGCAGCCAAAATCTTCATCATGTCAGTCTACCGAGCCGCCGTCGCGAGCCAGCTGAGCACTTGCGAATCGTCAGCTGAGCCCGGCGGCGCGAGCCTGCGCCACGGCTCGCGGCAACGCCGCCACCAGGGCATCAATTTCTGCCTCGGTTGAGGCGTCGCCGAGGGTGAACCGCAATGCGCCGACGGCTTCCTCCTCGGGGATTCCCATCGCCAGCAGCACATGTGAAGTTTCCGCGACTCCGGCCTGACAGGCCGAGCCGACCGACACCGAGACACCCGCCGCGTCAAGCAGAAACACCAGCGAGTCGCCCTGGCAGCCTGGGAAGGTGAAGTGCGCGTTTCCAGGCAAGCGGTCATCACCGGGTGCGGCGCCACGCAGCACGGCGTCTGGAACCTGCTCCTGCACCCCCGCAATCAGGCGATCGCGCAGCTGGCGCAGGTGTGCGATGTGCGCGGCCGCGCGCTCACTGCCCGGGGCGCCGACCGCAGCAAGCGCAGCAGCAAAGGCGACAGCGCCCGCAACGTCCTGTGTACCAGAGCGTGAACGCTGCTGTGATCCACCGTGCAGCAACGCGTCAACTGTGGCATGTCGGTCGAGCAGCAGCGCACCCACGCCAACGGGCCCGCCAATCTTGTGCGCCGATACGCTCACGGCAGCGGCACCTGAGGCGCGGAAGTCGATCGGGAGCTGCCCGAGTGCGGCAACCGCATCAATGTGCACGGGCACACCGTGCTCACGCGCCACAGCGGTCAACTGCTGCACGGGCTGCACGCTGCCGACCTCGTTATTCGCCCACAGAAAAGACAGCAGCGCAACGTCACGCGGTGCCACCTCAGCAAGGGCGTGGGCCAATACCTCCGGCGTCAGCACACCGGCGGCATTCAGCGGCAACCACCGCAGCTCGGCCCCCTGGGCATCGCGCAGCCACTCTGCAGCCTCGATGCTGGCGTGGTGCTCGCCCTCAGGCAGCAGAATCACCGGGCCGAAGCCTGCGCGGCGGCGCGCCCAGAACATGCCCTTCAGCGCGAGGTTGATCGATTCCGTGCCGCCACCGGTGAGGGTCACCTCCGCCGCGTCACAACCGAGGGCCCGCGCGATGCGCTCGCGTGCCCCTTCGAGCAGCTCACTCGCCAACTGGCCGTGCCCGTGCGTAGACGCCGGGTTCCCCACGACCCGCAACGCCTCAACGAAGGCCTGCAACACCTCCTCTGGCATTGGGGAGGTGGCGGCATGATCCAGGTAGGCCCGCGGCGAGGTCACACCGAGCCTCAGTACAGCAGGTTGGCGAGACGACCACGCGCCGCCTGCACGCGTGGATCCGCCACACCCACCACTTCAAACAACTCGAGCAACCGCTCGCGCACCTGCGAGCGATCATTCACGTCGGTGAGCGCGGCAAACAACTCGAGCAGGCGCAAGAAGGCATCCTCCACATGCCCGCCCGATACATCGAGATCGGCAACCTGTAATTGTGCAGCAACATCGGTCGGCGCAGCCGCGGCAGCCGCCCGCACCTCAGCCGCCGTGACTCCCTGCAGGCGGTGCAGCAGGCGCACCTGCACGAGCGCGGCCCGCGCCTCCCCATCTGCGGGGGCTTTCGCGAGTACCTTCTCGTACTCGGTGACGGCGGTGGCGTAGTCACCACGTTCCAATGCCGCGAGCGCATCCGCATGTGCCGGATTCACCGGCGGTTCTTCCGCGGCCGGGTCGACATCAAGATCGGGCGCGTTGACCCGACCGTTGACGCCCTGCTGCGCAGCCACCTGCAGCAGCTGGGCCAGCACTTCGCGAACCTGCGCCTCGGGCACATCGCCCTGGAACAGCGGCACGGGGCGACCACCAACCAGCGCGACAGCAGCGGGCAACGCCTGTACCTGGAACATCTGAATGAGATTCGGGCTCGCCTCGATATCGGCGCGGGCGACCACGAGTCGACCCGCGAGCTCTCGCGCAAGCTTCGAGAGAATCGGCCCCAGCACCGCACTGCGCGGCTCACTCGCCGCCCACAGCTCCACAACCACCGGCACCACAGCAGACAGCTGCGCTGCCTGTTGCAGGGTGTGCTCGGTGACATCAAACACCAGCGCGGGCACGTCGACCGTCTGGCCAGATGCGGCGCCTGGGCTCACACCGGGGGCGCCTCCCTGCGCACCACGCGCCGCCAGATGACTGAGATCCACACCGCCGCCAGGAATTCGTTCGGAATGCTGCGCCATGCTCAATTTCTCGCTCCCACTAGATCACTGGTGAAGCCCAACAACTGGATTGGGGCATTGCTGGTCTTGCTCGGTACGAAGAACAGCAGTTGATGCTGCACTTCACTGACCAAGCGGTCTTGTTGTCCGGACAAACCGGAAAGTGCGGTGACGCTGGCCGGCGGCGTCGGCTTCCACCGACTCGAACCTGGTTCTTCGATGCGGTCTTCGAGAATGGTCGTCGCGACCAGTGCACCACCCACACCGGTAGAAAGGCTAATGATCTTGGATCCGGACGGTGCGGCAGTCACCGAATACACCACCCCTTGACCGGCCGCGTCTGCGGTCGCCTGCGATTGCGCAGCCCATGCCGCGCCACTGCGCTCAATCAGGGTGTCTTCGGTGAGGTCAAACAGCTTGGCCTGCTCCACGTCAGAACCACCGGTGAGCACGGCCGCGTAAGCGGTGCCAACTTCTCCCGGGGCCAGTGCCAGCGTCTCGAGGTCATCACTCAGCAAAGCAGTCCCTTCCTCCGCGGGTGCCGCCTCAGGCATCGTGATGCCGCCGCGGAGGGAAATCACCCGCGAGACCAGGAAGTTCTCCTGCGGACTTGCCTGTGTCAGGATCAGCGCAAGAGATGGCGAAGCTGCAGCTTCCGTCGGTTGCGCGCCGTCTTCGGCGGGCTCGGCGGGCTCGGCGGGATCCGCCGCGCTCTCCGACGCCACCGTGACGAAGATCGTGCGAGGCCAGTCTTGGGTGGACTGCACCAGCTCATACCCGAGCGCCTCATCGGTGATCCGCGGGGGCACCACCGCATAGTCGGGTACCGCCTTGCGCACGGTGTAGTTCGCTGTGCGCTGCTCGAGAGCATCACCGGTGAAGCGCGAAGTCAGCAGGGCAGCGTCGAGCGCATCATCGGCTGCACCCGCCACCGCAGCAACGTCGCGTACGATGCGATCAATCTGCCCCCGCGTCACCGGAACCGGCGCAATCGCCGTGTCAGAGCCTGCGGTGGTCTCAGCTTCGGCCTCGGTCTGCGCACCGAAGTCGGGCCAATACTCAGCGGAGCAGCCGCTCAGACCGAGAGCCAACGCGAGCCCCAGCGCGGGAAGCCCGAATCGGCGGAATGGCGAGAGCTGCCGCATGTCTCGAGACGCACCGGAAGCGCCAGTCTCCGACGGCGTCTCTTCAGTGGAGTCTGCGGGAATCGCAGCGGGGTTTTCGGGAGCAGCAGTCTCTGGGGAAGCAGCAGGGTCTGCGGAAGCAGCGGAACCCTCGTCAGCACTCGCACCGCGCGGACCGTGACGGCGCGCCAAGGCATCTCGAATACCGAGCAATGGGCCAGATCTGCCACGGCGGGGCCCCAGTCCGCGACGATCATGGTCAACGGCCAGCAGATACAGCACGACTCCTACGGCGGCAAGCAGCGCGCCAGCCGCCAGAAATGGTCCGGCGAGCGGTGTGCGCTGATCTTGCACCCACACGAGTGATACTTCAGCTTCTTCGCCCTCGGCGACCGACACCAGCACCGCATCTCCCTCGTCAATGCCAACGGGAAGTCGCACAGTGCCGGGTTTGGCGGTGCCCACAGCTTCACCGCTGTCGGCGGCAGGGTCGGATTGCTCAGAGCTCGCGGGATCGGCTGCAGCCTCGGCAGCGTCCGTCACATCAGCAGCTCCCTCTTCGTTGGAAGCGGCTACTGCCTCCTCCGCAAGCCAGAGATCACTCCCGCGCGGATCCAGCCACTCAAGGCGCGTCTCAGCGGTGTCATTCGCAGCGGGCTCTGTGCCGGAGTCTGCCGGATCAGCGTCAGTTTCAGTTGCGCTTACCCCGCGCACCTCGGCAACGCGCAATTGGGCGGTGTCGCGATCCACCGCGATTTCAGAGTGGTCAAACGGCTCGACCCACGCAGCCACATCAATCTCGACACCCGTGGCTGCGAACGCGCCGACTCCCGTCACCACAACGTTCGGCTGCCCAGGCTCAGCGATAAACGCCTCACCCGGAATCACTGTGTACCCGGTCGAGCCTGCTATGGACGTGCGGTAGGTGATCTCATCTGGGCCTGCGAGGAATGTGCGCTGGCCAATGCCCAGGATCAGGAAGATGCCCGAGAGCACGAGAGCCGTAATGGCAAGCCCGAATCTCATGGTCGCCTCCTTTTCACTGTTGCAAGTCGCTGCGCGGCCGAAATCTCGCAGCTGCACACGCATAGTACAAAACAACGCTACCGGAGCTTGCCGAGAGTTCGCGTGGCGAATGCCTGAACGGGATCCACATGCGCAGCCAAAGATCACCCCGCAGAAGTATCATGGTCGGTGCAATCTGAGCGCCCGATCAGCCACCGTCGGGGAGACGATCGCCTGCCCCACGGAGGACCTCGTGACCGAAACCACCCCGGAATTCTCGCCCGCGCTGCGCGGCTACAACCGTGCTGAAGTCGACGCTCGACTGCACGCGCTGACTCAACACATTGCCACGCTGCAAGCTCATACCGAGTCACTGCAGACCAGTTATCTCGAGAGCGTGCGCACCACCAATGAACAGCATGCCCTGATCGATGATCTGCGCGCCCAGGTTGCTGAGCTCGGAGCGACCGGATATAGCGGACTCGGCCTACGGGTAGAGAAGAGCCTGAAGCTTGCCGAACAGCACGCCGAAACACTCATCGCACAGGCTGATCTTGATGCTGAGCGTCTGCGTAAAAAAACTGAGCAGGAGACCCAGCGTCTACTTGAGCACGCGCAGGCTCGCGCCGATGAGTTGGTGACCTCAGCGACTGAGCAAGCCGAGCGTCTGCTCAGCGAGGCACACCGCCAGGCAGACGAGCTCAGCTCGCGAGTGCAGTCGGAAAGCGAACGCCTGCAGCACGACGCGGAGCGATCCGCTGAACTGCTGCGCAGCGAGAGCTCACGTGATGCGGCCGCCGCGCTCGAGGTAGCGAAAGCTGAAGCGCAAGCCGTCATTGCCGAAGCGCAAGCGGCCGCCGAACGCATGACCACCGCCGCGCGCCGCGAGGCGGAAGAACTGGAGCATCGTACTTCTGCCGCGGCAACAGAGTTTGCCCGCACCCGCGATGCGCAGGAGCGGGAGATTGCGCTCGCACGCGCCAACTTTGAGAGCGAACAGCAACGCACTGAGGCTGAACAGACGGCCCGCACGCAGCGGCGTGAAGCAGAACTGTCGGCGCACTATGCCGAACTGGAGCACACGCTTGTTACTGAGAACGCTGCCCTGCGCGTGCGCCTCACCGACGAACTGGAAACCCTGCGTGGCCAGCTCGCTCAGGAACGTGCCGAACACGAGCAGACGGTGGCAGATGAACGCGCCACCCATGAGCAACGGATCGCGCAGGAAGTAGCGGAACACTCGCAGCGTCTCAGCGCGGAGCGCGAAGCCCACCTGGCGGAACTCGCCCGCACTGCGGATGCGCAACGCGACGCTCTCGCGCAAGAACTGGCCCAGCACGAGGCCGTGCTCACCAACGCGCGCACGCTGCAGGAGACGGAACTCGCGGCGGCGCGGGCGCTGCACGATGAGGAACTCGCAACTGAACTCGCTGCGCACGATCAGATGCTCCGCGACGAGATTGCCGCTCACGAAGCACAACTTGCCGCAGAGCGAGAGGTGCAGCGGAACGCACTCGCCACAGAACGGACTGCGCACGATCAGCAGCTCGCCGACGAGCGCGCGAGCTTAGAGGCTGAGATCGCACGTCTCGGCAAACACCACGCGCTCGAACTGCAGACGCAGCTGCAAGCACAGGAGGCGCGGCTCGCTCAGGAGTTGGCCGCACACCACGCCATCCTCGAGACAGAACGAGCCGCACAGGCCCGCGAACTGGCGGATGAGAAGGCTGCTCACGAGGAAGCCATTCGCCTGGAACGTGAAGCTGCAGCAGCGCGACTCGGCACCGACCGCGAAGAGTTTGAGCTCCGCATGGAACGTGACCGCAACAGCCTGGAGATGGAGTTGGCGCGCGCGCGTGCCGATCATGACCGTCGACTCGAGTCCGAACGCCTTGCGCATGCGGAGACACTGCGCGTGGAACGTGAACACGCCGAGGCGACACTCGCCCGCGAGATCGCGAGCGAACGCGCCGAAGTCACAGAAGAGCTGAGCGTGCTCCGCGCCACCACCCGCGAAGAGCTCGCCACCTTGCGCACCACCGAAGAACAGGCACTCGCCGAGCTCCGGACCACGACCGAAGACGCCGCAGCTGCTCAGCGTGCGCAGCTGGCACAGGAGCTTGCCGAGTTCACGACGGAACTCGCGGCACGTAAGGAGGAGCTGGAGCGGGAAATCGCCGATCGCAGCAGTGCGGCCGCAGCCGCCGCACAGGAGGCGCTTGACTCGGCCCAGGCAACCCTGGCGCTATTGACCGAACAGACTGCCGAGAAGCGGGCGGAACTTGACGAGCTCACCGCTGCTGCGCTTAGCGAAGCTGCACAACTGCGCGCAGACGCGGAGCGCGCAGCCGCAGAAATCGTGCAGGAGGCCGAGCGTCGCGCGCACACCACCTTCACCGAAGCAGAACAGCGTGCCACTAAGGTGCTGTTGGACGCGGAAGATCGCATGTCGCAGCTGAAGGTGGAGCGTGTTGCGGTCGCGCGATACTTCGCGAGCCTCGGCGATGTCATTACGAATGCGCAAAAGCTCGAGCAAGCAACCGCGACCGCGACAGAGCGGGCCGCTGCACAGTTACCTGCGCAGAGCGATGCTGCTGATCTCGCACCGGCTGACCGGGCGGATCGCGGCAGTGAGTCAGGCGTCTGAACGGCCAGTCGCGAAACGGTCGGCCGATACCGCGCTGGGGAGTGGTGTCGCCGCGGTACCTACGGTGTGCACGATTTCATCGAGCACACGGCGCACGTACCGTTCACCCACCCACAGGTGCTTTGCCCCATCCACGGCGACCAGCCTCGCGCGCGGCACAATCGAGAAACGCTCACGTGCGGCTGCGGGCTGCAAGAAGTCATCGTGTTCGGGCACAAGCACGTGCAGCTCTGGCGCGGCGTTAGTCCAGGCCGCGAGATCCTGATCGGTGGCTCGGTGGAGCGGTGGCGATAACAAAATCGCCCCGCGAATGGGATGCTCAAGCCCATATTTCAGCGCAAGCTCGGTGCCAAATGACCAGCCCACCAGCCACGGGTTCGGGAGCCCCCGCTCTGCCACAAAGGCCATCGCGGCCGCGACATCTGCGCGTTCGCTGACCCCATCACCAAACTCCCCCTCACTGGTGCCACGCGGTGAACTCGTGCCCCGCGTGTTGAAGCGCAGCACGGCGATATCCGCGAGTTCTGGCAGACGCCAGGCGGCCTTCCGTAACACGTGCGAATCCATGTATCCACCCGCGGTCGGCAGAGGGTGCAGGGTCACAAGCGTGGCGCGTGGCGCCCGACCAAAAGGCAGCGCAAGCTCCCCGACCAGGCGAAGCCCGTCGGCGGTGCGCAACTCAATATCCTCACGATCAGCTCTGAGCACCGATCCACTGGTGATATCTTTCACGGCTCCCCCTTCACTGCCCTTCACGATGGCCCCCTCCATGTTAGGGGTCGCCCCTCTGGCAGGATTGAAGCATGACGATCACCGCTGCGGCAGACGGTTCCGCGCTCGGCAACCCCGGGCCCGCTGGTTGGGCCTGGTTCATCGACAAACAGCGGTGGCGCTGCGGGGGTTGGGACCTCGCCACCAATAATCAGGGTGAGTTGATGGCGGTGCTTGATTTGCTCCTGTGCACAGCGGATCAGCCAGCCACTCCCCTGGTGATCCTGTGCGATAGCCAGTACGTCATCAACTCGGTGACGCAGTGGATGCCAGGTTGGAAGCGGCGCGGGTGGCGCAAGGCAGACGGCAAACCAGTGCTGAACCGTGAGCTGTTGGAGGCACTTGACGCTGCACTCGTCGGTCGGCAGGTGCGCTTTGAATGGGTGAAGGGTCACGCTGGTCATCCGTTGAATGAAGCGGCAGATGACCTCGCACGGGGCGCAGCCACTGCCTATCAGCGTGGCGTGCTGCCGGATCCCGGACCCGGCCTCGGCGAGACTGATCCGCCATCGTCGATCACGCTGCAGACACAGGAAACAGCGAGCGAGGCCCCCACGTTGTTCTAAGGCAGACGCCAGCAATGCGCGTGCCAGTGCCGACGAGCCTGCACTGCCGAGGCATCTCCGAAAATATCATCTGCGCTCCACACCACAAGGTGTGCTTGCCCGGCTGGTACATCGAGCGCACATCCCGGGCAACGGTACGTTTTCAGCGCACGCTGTGCTGGGATCTCGCGCACGTACCATTCACGGCCGCGACGAGATTCGAGGCGGGCACCGCCGTTCGCGAGCCGAGACAGGTCGTTCGGCGGAGCGTCACGGTGGCGCCGATGCTTACGCGGCATCGTGAGGCAGGCCTACCACCAGTGGTTTGCGGTCCAGAACGCGTAGGCACCTGCCCAGCTCCCGTACCGGCCCACGGCGTAGCCGTTAGCCCAGGTGAGGTTGGCCACTGGATCGTAGCCATTGCCACCAGGCACCTTGCCGCACGGCAATGCCTGCACCAGGCCACAGGCACCCGAACTGCTGTTCGTGGCGTTCGGGTTCCAGCCACTCTCTTTGCTGACAATGAAATCGACGTAGCCCCAGTCACCCTGCGGGATGCCGGCCGCGGCCATCCAGTCAGCCGGTGACCCGCCACCCGTGTAGAGCAGCGGAGCAGGTGCTGCTGCCACTGCGGGTGCCGAAGCCGCCGCAGCCACCACGGGAGTTGGCTCAGGGATCTCTTCAAGCGGAGACACGCTGACGTCAAGCGCGAGCACGCTCGCCTCGGGCACGAACTCCTGGTGGATCCGCTCATAAAACTCATCGTCGGCGAGAGCCGTCGATGGCATCGCGAGGGGGGCTACCACCGCGGTGCCGAAAAAACCGACCGCGGCAACCGCCGCAAACACCCCGCGGAACCGATGCCAGGGGGAAATTGCGGGACGGGAGGTTGAATTCACAGAAGTCACAATATAACGATTCTATCTCAGCGTGGGAAGATCGGCCAGGTGGCAGCTATTCGGTGGTCGCCAGCATCAGGTCGACAACAGCGTCAAGGAACGCGTCCACCTGATCCTCGTCGTATCCACGCCATTGCGCGTGAAACACCACACCCCGAACCTCAGCTGACGAAAGGCTTGCCTGACCAGCTAACAGCGCAGTGACTCGATCGAGAAACGCGTCAACCTGTGACCGGCGATAACCGATCGCGAACACACCGCGCGCACGGAACCGTTTGCCGCGTTCACGTCCGAGTCGCCCGCGAACCTCAGACAGCAGCTGCTGCACTTCAGCCCACCACGCGTCCTCGCCAATTTCCGCCATACGGGCCCGCCGCTCGCGCTGCGCAAAGACTTCCTCAAGGCGGTCCATGGCAGTGTCCACGTGTCGCGCAGAGTAACCGTGCCGTTTCAGTGCAAACGCCGTGTGTCGAATCTCGCTTGCCGTCATCTCCTCACCGGGAGGCGCGGTGTTCTCATAGGTTGCCCGAGCTCGCTCGAGAAAGGCATCAACCTGCTCAGGACGATAGCCGTGCTGTTTGCCAGTGGCGCGCGGAAATGCTGAGGTCACCGTACTATTCTGCCGTTTCTGAGTTGCGGGTTCCTGATCCACCTGCATCACCCAAGCACTCCCAGGCCTAGCGCCAAGGCATAGGCGCCGACAGCCGAAGGCAATAGGGAATCAAGCCGGTCCAGGAAGCCACCATGCCCAGGAATCCAGGTACTCATATCTTTGACTCCGAGATTCCGCTTGATCAACGACTCTGTGAGGTCTCCGCCGGTAGCGGTGAATAGCACGATCGCGCCGAGCACAGTGCCTACCCACCAGGGTTGGTCTAGTGCGAGCAGAGCGATGACCGTGCCCGAAAGCATGGCCGTCAGCGCAGCGCCAGCAAAACCTTCCCAGGTCTTGTTGGGACTGATCCGCGGGGTCATCTTGTGTTTGCCGAGGGTAACGCCAGCCGCGTAAGCTCCGACGTCGACCGACACGACCACGAGTACCATCGCGAACACCCACCACGCCCCACGCTCACCCTGCAACATGAGCACTGTGTAGGAACCCAAAAACGGGATGTAGACGAGCGAGAACAGACCGGAAAATACGTCACGCAGCAGGGTTCGCGGCGGCACTTCCCATTTGGGAACAAGCCCCTCAAGGAGTCTCCACAGTGTCAGCAGGATCGATCCAGCGAACAACCCCAGCAACATGCCCTGCGCACCCCAGAAGTAGGCACCCAGGACGATAATCAATCCGCCGATCACCACTCCCACGCGTGGCACGCGGCGGCCCGCCAACCGGAACGCGGCTGCGAGTTCGACGGAGGCGATTGACAGTAAACCAATCAGAAACAGGATGAAGAGTTGCTCAATGAAAAACAGGCTGCCCAAGAACAAACCGGCGAAGATCAGAGCGGATCCAATGGCGACAAATAAGTTTCGCCCCGCACGCTGCTCAATGCGAGCGCTGGTTGCCTCAAAATTTGCCTTGGTCGACTCGAATTGCGCGCGCAACTCTTCCCGTCGGTCCTGCCCTGACACGAGCTAGACCTCCATCAACTCGGCTTCCTTGCGCTTCATCGCCTCGTCGATCTGATCAATAAACTGCTTGGTCACCGCCTCGAGCTCCTTCTCGGCACGGGCAATATCGTCCTCACCGACCTCACTCTTCAGCTCTTCGAAAGAATCCTTCGCGTGACGTCGCAGGTTGCGCACCGCTACGCGCCCGTCCTCGGCCTTTGCCTTCACGATCTTCACGAACTCCTTGCGGCGTTCCTCGGTGAGTTCCGGCAGCGAGAGACGAATCACCGAACCATCATTTGACGGGTTTGCGCCAAGATTTGGCATGTCGCGAATGGCCTGCTCGATGTCCTTCATGGCACCCTTGTCATAGGGTGTGACCAGCAGACTGCGCGCATCCTGGTTCTGCACCGAAGCCAGCTGCGAGAGTGGGGTCGGAGTGCCGTAGTAATTCACCAGCAGATTCTGCAGCAGCGCAGGGTTTGCGCGGCCAGTCCGCACCGTGGCGAAGTTCTCCTTGGTCGATTCGACGGCCTTGGCCATACGGTCCTTGACGTCTGCGAAGACCTCATCAATCACGGTGCGCTCCTTATCGAGATGCTAGTTGTTTCGAGTCTAACTGTGCACGAGGGTGCCGAGCGGCTCACCGCGAAGAGCTGCGGTGACGTTACCTGCGGGCTCCATACCGAAGACGCGCATGGGCATGCCGTTGTCCATACACAGGCTGAATGAGGTGGCATCGACCACCTTCAGGCCGCGCACGAGTGCGTCGTTGTAGGTGATCTGTTCGATGCGGGTGGCTGTCGGGTCTGTGCGTGGATCCGCGGTATAGACACCATCTACCCCGTTCTTCGCGACCAGCACTTCGTCGGCCTTGACCTCGAGTGCTCGCTGAGCGGCAACGGTATCCGTCGAGAAGTAGGGCAAACCTGCGCCGGCGCCGAAAATGACCACGCGACCCTTTTCGAGATGGCGGATTGCCCGGAGCGGAATGTACGTTTCAGCGACCTGCGTCATCGTGATCGCAGACTGCACGCGACTGGAAACTCCAGCCTGTTCAAGGAAATCTTGCAGCGCAAGCGCATTCATGACCGTGCCCAGCATGCCCATGTAGTCAGCACGAGCGCGATCCATGCCGCGCTGCGAAAGTTCAGCTCCACGGAAGAAGTTCCCGCCACCAACGACGACCGCTACTTCCACCTCGTCCATTGCCGCCGCAATTTCGCGTGCGATCTGACTGACAACGTCGGGGTTTACCCCGAGGGTCCCTCCTCCGAACGCCTCACCCGAAAGCTTGAGCAGTACGCGTCGTTTGCGAGGGGTGGTCATAGTGAGAAGCTCCTTCGTTCAGCGTCTGCTAACAGGTATCAGGGTACTGGGTACAGCATGAGACCCGAACCCACAGGGTTCGGGTCTCATGGAGGGGCTGTTTAGGAACCGACCTTCGAACGGGCGAAACCGGTCACGGTGATCCCCGCTGCCGCCGCAACAGCTGCAACGGTGCGCTTCTGCTCGTCGAGCGCGTGCACCTGTTCGTTCAACACGATCTGCTTGAAGAACGCGTCGAGACGACCCTCGATGATCTTGGGCAGCGCAGCTTCCGGCTTGCCTTCGTTCTTCGAGATCTCGGTCACGATGTCGCGTTCCTTGTCAACGTCAGCCTGGGGCACCTCGTCACGAGTCACGTACTGGGGCTCTGCGAAGGAGACGTGCTGGGCAATGCTCAGCGCTGCCTTGTCGTCGCCACCCTCGTAGCCAACCACGACGCCGATCTGCGGGGGCAGATCCTTCGAGGTGCGGTGCAGGTAGAACGCGGTGTTCGGAGCTTCAACAACCGAGACGCGGCGGAGCACCAGCTTCTCGCCGATGATCGCCGACTCGTCGATGATGACCGACTCGACGGTGCCGCCCTCGAGCGGCGCCGCCAGTGCCTCTTCGAGCGTAGAAGCGCCAGCAGCTGCGATTGCGGCCAGCACCTTCTCGCCAAGGGCGAGGAACTTCTCGTTCTTCGCAACGAAGTCGGTCTCGCACACGAGCTCGATCATGGTTGCGCGACCTTCGGTCTGTGCAACCGCAACCAGGCCTTCGCTTGCCTCGCGGCCTTCACGCTTCGCAACACCCTTCAGGCCCTTGAGGCGAAGGATCTCGATTGCCTTCTCGATGTCGCCGTCGGCTTCAACGAGTGCGTTCTTGCTGTCGACCATGCCGGCGCCCAGACGGTCGCGCAGCTCCTTCACGGCGGCCATGCTTACCGATGCCATTGATGACTCCTTCAGTCAGTTCTTGGTCAAATCTTGAAAATGCGGCGATGCCAAATTACTCGGCAGCCGGGGCGTCGCTCTCAGCTGCGGGAGCCTCAGCAGCAGCTTCGGCAGCCGGGGCAGCTTCTTCTGCCTTGTCCGCGTTGAGGAGCTCAACTTCCCACTCAGCGAGGGGCTCAGCCGCAGCGGCGCCGCCGTCGTTCTTCTGGTGGCGCTCCATGAGGCCCTCAGCCACAGCGTCAGCGATCACATGGGTCAGCAATGCGACCGAACGGATCGCGTCGTCGTTACCCGGAATCGGGTAGGTGACCTCGTCTGGATCGCAGTTGGTGTCGAGGATGGCGATCACAGGGATGCCCAGCTTCTTCGCCTCGTCGATAGCGAGGTGCTCTTTCTTGGTGTCAACTACCCACAGTGCAGAAGGAGTCTTGGTCATGTGACGGATACCGCCCAGCGACTTCTGCAGCTTCTCGAGCTCACGCTTCTTGAGCAGCAGTTCCTTCTTGGTGAAGCCGGAGGTGCCGCCTTCGAAGTCGAGCTGCTCGAGCTCCTTCATGCGCTCCAGGCGACCGGTAACCGTCTGGAAGTTGGTGAGCAAACCGCCGAGCCAGCGCTGGTTCACGTAGGGCTGGTTGACACGAGCTGCCTGCTCAGCGATGGCTTCCTGAGCCTGCTTCTTGGTACCCACGAAGAGGATGTTGCCACCGCGGGCAACGGTCTGCTTTACGAAGTCATACGCCTGATCGATGTAGCCGAGCGACTGCTGCAGGTCGATGATGTAGATGCCCGAACGCTCAGTGAAGATAAAGCGCTTCATCTTGGGGTTCCAGCGGCGGGTCTGGTGTCCGAAGTGAACGCCGCTGTCGAGCAGCTGGCGAATGGTAACGACGGCCATTGCCGTTCTCCTATTCTGTGCGCCACAAGGGCACACGTTTGCGGTTGATGTACTCGGGCAGTAACCCGAATCCTGGTGCCCCGAGCCCCGCCGCCCCGGTGTCTGCATTCACACAGAAATTGACACATAGGGACCGTTGGCGGTGCACCGTTGAGTGGGCACGCGAAGTCACCTCGCAAGAGGTGCCCGTAAAGTCTAGCACTGGCACGTCACTCAGAAGCGCTGCACGTGCATTCTGCAGCCTCAGTTTCATTCGTGTGCCTGGTCTACATGAGGGTGTCCTCCGTGCGACACACTTGCTCGCACGCTTGGGTGCTCCCTCACCGGTGCGCGGTTACGTGGATGCGACCGCAGTTCTGCACAGATTTTCGCCTGGCAGCCCGCGCCACCGCAGAACTTGGGATGCTCACGGCATGCGCATCTGGCACATCTTCACGCAACTCAGTGCACTGATCTGGGTTGCAGCGGCGCTGTGGTTTCCACCCCTGGGCCACCCCTTCACTGTGCTCGCCCCGTTCTCATTGCCAAACGGTCAATATGCCGCTGGGCATCGCGGGGTTGATCTTCCCGCACTCCCCGGCGCATCGGTGCGGGCTCCCGCCGCTGGCAGCGTGACCTTTGTTGGTACGGTGGTGGATCGCCCAGTACTCACTCTGCGCACCGATGCGCGTACACTCGTGTCGTTCGAGCCGATCGTGAGCGATCTCGAAGTTGGAGATCGTGTGGAGCGGGGAGAGCTCATCGGCACAGTGAGTACGGGTGGACACTGCGCTGAACGCTGTCTGCACGCCGGAATCAGAGTGAATGGTGAGTACGTCAACCCACTGGGTTGGTTCCGTGCACGACCAGTGCTCCTTCCATTGTCAAACGATTAAGCACGCGGATGCGCCTGCTGATACGCCGCGGCGAGTCGTTCTGTAGATACGTGCGTATAAACCTGGGTGCTGCCGAGACTGGCATGCCCGAGCATTTCTTGCACGACGCGCAGATCCGCGCCGCCGTTAAGCAGGTGAGTCGCAGCGGTGTGACGGAACGTGTGCGGGCCACGTGATCCACTTCCGGGCTCGTCTGCAAGCTCATGCGCAACCAAGCGATACACCGACTGTGTGCTGAGCGGGCCACCGGTGCTATTGAGAAACAGCAGGTGACTCGCAGACCCATGCCGGGACGAGATCCCGGCAGCCGTATTCACGGCAGTCGAGCCTGTTGTGGCGAGGTGTGTCGCTCGCTCGAGTAATGGCGGCCTCCCGTGTGCCAGGTAGCTGCGGAGCGCTCGCGCGGCTGGCATACCGAGCGGCACGACACGTTGCTTGTTCCCTTTTCCGGTGACTCGTACTGAGCGATCCGCAAGATCCAGCCCAGCCAGCGTGAGCGTACACAACTCACTCACGCGTATGGCTGTTGCGTAGAGCAGTTCAAGGATGGCGTGGTTCCGCAACTCCACAGGATCGCCTGCACCCGCTCGGCGCGCTGCTCGATCCAGAATTCGCGTGATCTGATCCTCGCTGAGCACCCTGGGAAGCGTACGGGGAGTTTTCGGTGCGCGAAGGCGCGCAGCCGGATTTGTGGGCAGCAGCGCGCGACGCTCAAGCCATCCGCCAAATGATCGCGCGGTGGCGACGTTGCGTGCGAGGGTGCTCGCGACTCGACCCTCCTGTTGACGCTGCCAGAGCCATCCACGCAGCAGTTCAAGGTCGAGCACCGCCAAGTCAGTTTCTTCTGGCGCGGTCTCTGCGTGCCTCGCAGCGAAAGCGAGCAGTGAACGGAGATCGCGCTCATAGGCGCGTACGGTGTGAGCTGAGTATCCGTACTCAAATTGCACCGCAGATAGAAACCCTGCAATCGCCTCAGCAAGCAGCATGCCCCTATTGTCTGCGCGCCAAGCCCCACTGCGGCTCTGCCGCGCCGAGCCGGTCGTGACGCACCACCGCTTGCAGCAGTTCGAGCTCGGCGAGGGTGCGCTGCGTTTCCCCCAGGGTGAGTCCCGCGTGCCGCGCCACCTCGCTGACCGCGCGGACTCCGCGCAGCGGCAACGCATCGATCACTCGCCCATGTACAGAAGGTTGACGTGTGTCGCTCTCGTTGGACGCACTGTCCGCAAACATTTCAAGGTGGTCAGTCACTCCGACGAGTTCACAAGCCTGACGTGCGTTCGTGATGAGCGCGGCACCATAGTCGCGGATCAACATGTGGCACCCTGCCGATGCCGCAGAGGTGACCGGACCGGGCACTGCCCCTAACGCTCGACCGAGTTCTGCAGCGTGCCCAGCAGTGTTCAGTGTGCCCGAACGCGTGCCCGCTTCGGTAACAAGCGTTGCCGCAGACAGCGCAGCAATTATTCTGTTTCGCATCAAAAAACGCCAACGAGTGGGTGCCGACCCGGGAATCATCTCCGCGCACACCGTGCCTGCGCTACTGATTCTTCCCAGCAAGGCCTCATGCGCTTGCGGGTACACGCGATCCACTCCTCCAGCAAGCACTGCCACAGTCGGCACCTCAGCGGCAAGTGCGGTCCGGTGCGCGACCGCATCGACCCCGTACGCGGCACCTGACACAATCGTCAGCCCGGCCGCACACACACCGTCCACAATCTCTGCGGTGATCTGCGTTCCATAACTTGTTGCGGCGCGTGCACCCACGACTGAAAGAGCTGGTCCAGCCAAATGACGCGGATCGCCACGCAGCCACAGAAGTGACGGCATATGCGATCCCAAATCATGGAGTGGACCCGGCCAGGCTGCATCTTCAGGCGTAATGACACGGAGTTTGGCTTCAATTCCCCGGGTGATGTCTCCGAGTGTGGCGTCGTAATCAAGCCGTGGAACCCATCTGCCGAGGGCAGTTCGTGCTTCGCGTGGGGTCCAATCAAGACCCGCAGCGACTGCGGTCGACAACACATACGCGCTCGTTGCCCCTGTGGTTAACAGTTGCAGCGCGGCGACGACTCCCAGTGCGGCAATCAGCTCTCCCGCGGCACGATCCCCCGGTTCAGCGATGCGAGACCAAGCGATGCGCGCAAACAGCACCTCGGCGTGCCGTGCGCTCAGTTCCTCGAATCCAGCCAACTGTTGCAGCGCATGTCTGGTGCTAGCATCAATTGCGATCTGAGGTGAATACGCAGCGGTGTCAGGTGAGTACGCGGACATCAGTTCATTCCTCCACGCAACGCCAGTGCGTGTGCGAGCTCATCTCTGCCGGGTCGATCTTTCCCCGCAATATCAGCGAGTGTCCAGGCAAGACGCAATGCCCTGTCATATCCACGGAGGGTTAGTGAACCGCGGCTCAGTGCGTGATCGAGCACCGCAGTCGCACTCTTGGGAAGTGCACACGACGATCCCCGCAGCCAGTGTCCAGGGACCTCTGCGTTGACCTTCCAGGGAGTACCTGCCAGGCGATCCGCCATGGCAGCGCGCGCCACACGGACCTGTTCCCGCAGCTCCGCACTCGTCGGAGGTGTGACATGCGCAACGGCCTGCTGCACCACGGATGAGACACGGTGCACCTGCAACCGCACATCGATGCGGTCGGTCAGCGGCCCTGACAGTCGATTCAGGTACCGCACTCGCGTGCTGGGTGTACAGGTGCATGGCTGGGTTGCCTCGACAGAGTATGCGTTACCGCACGGGCAGGGGTTTGCTGCCAGCACAAGCTGCACCTGTGCAGGCAGCGTCGCCCGCACACGAGCACGGTGGATCTCAATCTCGCCTGATTCCAATGGCTGTCGCAGCGCATCGAGCACCGCACGCGGAAATTCGGGGGCTTCATCAAGGAACAGCACGCCGAAACATGCGCGGGTAACCGCCCCCGGTCGCACGAGCCCGGTACCGCCGCCGCCAATAATGGAAACGGCCGAGGAGGTATGGTGCGGGCTTTCAAACGGGGGTCTGCGCACGAGTTCAGACAGCCCTGCACCACCGAGTGAAGCAATGCTGCTTGCCACGATCGATTCATCTGGGCTCAGATCGGGCAGAATCGACGGCAGCCGTGTGGCAAGCAGGGTTTTGCCTGCTCCTGGCGGGCCAATCATTGAAACGTGATGGCGTCCGGCAGCAGCAACCAGGAGCGCCTCGACAGCTTCCGGCTGACCGATCACCTCGGCCATATCAGGCCTCTGCTCAGACACGTCGGATGCGCGGGACTCTGCAACAAGCCGATCAAGTGCGAACGCTGCGCTGACGAGCGTGCCGGAGGTTGTGCGCTCGCTCACCCAAGCTGCAGTGCTGCGACGGTGCCAGGCCACCGCGTCACGCAGATCGCGTGCCGCAACGATGTCAATGCCAGGCACGAGAGCCGCCTCACGTGCCCCCTGGGCGGGTACCATCACCCGCGCAAATCCGCGTTCACGCGCAGCGAGTACTGCGCTGAGCAGGCCAGGAGGTCGTCGAAGTTCACCATCGAGACTCAGCTCACCGATGTGAGCAATCGCTTCAAGACCGTCCGGCTGCACATGTCCCGATGCTGCGAGCGCTGCCAGCGCGATCGCAAGGTCAAAACCGGAGCCCTGTTTGGGAAGTGCTGCGGGGCTGAGATTGACCACAATGAAGCGATCAGAGAGCGCCAAACCCATCTGCTGAGTCGCCAAACGCACACGCTGTTTAGCTTCGGCGAGCGCAGCATCAGGCAGACCAATGATTGCCATTCCGGGAAGCTGATTCGATACCGCAGCTTCAACGAGCACTGTGGTGCCGCGTAATCCAGTGAGCGCGACAGCGGCAACACGACACACTGCGGAAGTCATCCGATCCCCCGCACATGATCAATGCGTGGACGTTCCTGGCCACGCAGGGTGATTCCGATTGCGTCAACGCGCAGCCGCGTAACATGGGCGGTCTGCTGCCGGGCCCAACTCAGCAGCAATCGACGCAAACGGCCAGCTTTCTGCGCGGTGATCGCTTCGAGAGGGTGACCATAGCCATTGCCACTGCGAGTTTTCACTTCAACTGCGACGATGTAGTCGCCGTCACGGGCGATGAGGTCAAGTTCGCCTTGCCTCCCGCATCGCCAGTTCCGGGCAATCACGCGGTACCCCAACTGGGTCAGGTACTCAGCTGCAAGGTGTTCCCCGCGTGCACCCAGGGTACGGTTATGTGAACCAGAGGGCTCAGATGGCTGCGTGGTCTCATTCATGCCACCAGCTTCACCGGACACCGGTCGGTCACTCGATGAAGATCGGGAACCTGTGGAGAATCACCCAAACGGATTCACCTACTGGTAGATGTGAGCGGTTTGGCGGATCCGGAATGACCTACTCGTCAAGCGAGAGTTCTTGTGGCAACTTGAACTCGCGAGCTGTGAGCTCTTCAACGTTGACATCTTTAAAGGTCAGCACACGCACTGACTTGACGAAACGATCAGCGCGGTACACATCCCATACCCACACGTCGGTCATGGTCAGCTCGAAATAGAAATCGCTGCCGGCATCTTGGCGCTGCAGTTGCACCTCATTAGCCAGGTAGAAGCGCCGCTCGGTCTCTACGACATAGCGAAACTGGCTGACAACGTCGCGGTATTCACGAAACAGCGAAAGTTCGGCCTCACGCTCGTAATCGTCCAGATCGTCTTCATTCATCTGCCCCATCCTACCCGTTTCCTGTGCAGGCTTCTCTGCTGGGTGTAGGTGGATCGCGTACACCACTTCCGCAGACAGAAACGGCACGCCGATCCACACACACAGACTTGACTTACTCGAACATATGTTCGAACATTGCTGCATGAATCACGCGGCTACCGTAGGCATGCTGCGGGAGCGCATCACCCAGATGCAGCCCCCGCGGGTGACTGACGATGCCCTACCCACCGCGCCTGAGCTCCGCGAGCTACTCCCGGGGGGAGCGCTCCGCAGGGGCAGCATGATCGTTGTGCGAGGCTCACTCCAACTCTCACTCGCATTTGCTTCGGCCGCTTCCGCTTCCGGAGCTTGGTGCGGAGCCATTGGTGTCCCCTATCTCGGGATCGAGGCAGCAGCAGAGCTGGGGGTGGCTCTCGATCGCTTTGTACTGGTGCCATCTGCAGGCGCCCAAACCATTGGTATCGCTGGCACCCTCAGCGAGGTGTTAACCGTGCTTATCCTCCGCCCACATGGGTCGGTTCGGCCAGCCGACGCGGAGCGGCTCGCCGCTCGGCTGCGAGACCACGGTGCGGCCCTCATCATTCTCGGTAACTGGCCTCGCGCGGAGAGCACCCTGCGGGTGACGAGTACACGCTGGGAAGGGCTCGGGCGTGGACACGGCATGTTAGACACGCAAGAAATCACTGTTCTTTCAGACGATCGGCGTGGCCCTCGTCACCACACCGTTCGATTCCAAGGTGGGCGTTTAGTGCCTACGTCGTCTCGGATAGGCATCCGGTGAGTGAGACAGCCGAACGTGTACTGGTGCTGTGGGTGCCAGATTGGCCCATACATGCCTACCTACTCGAACACGGCGCAGAAGCGTTAGCCCCAGATACTGCCGTGGCGCTGATCGCGCAGCACCGCATTGTGGCGTGTTCAGCCTCGGCACGCAGCGCTGGGATTCGGGTTGAGATGCGTGAACGGGAAGCGCGTTCAGTGTGCCCCGAACTCGCCGTACACCCTCACGACCCTGAGGTCGATGTGCGACGTTTCGCGCCGGTCGTGACCGCAATCGAACAAACAGTGCCGGGAGTTGAGTCACTGAGACCCGGACTGTGCGCCATGCGAGCGCGTGGGCCTGCCAGGTACTACGGCAGTGAAGAAGCAGCGGCAGCTGCGCTCCTCACGCGTATGACCGAACTAGGGTTTTCCGAGTCACGTATCGGCATCGCCGCTGGGCGATTTACCGCTGAACAGGCGGCACGCTCGCACGCGCATGATCCCGGGGTGCATGCCCCGGCACCATACCTACGCATCGTGGCGGATAGCGCCACCACTGAGTTTTTAAGCCCCCTCCCCGTAGCACGCGCCGCCCCTCGTGAATTCGCGGACATGCTGCGGCGGTTGGGAATCCGCACGCTGGGAGCACTCGCGGCACTGCCCGAATCTGCGGTACGCGAACGCTTTGGACCGCTGGGAGCCAGCACCCATCGACGCGCACGGGGTTTGGGTCCTGCACACGGGGCCGAAGTGCGCCCTCGCACTCCGGAGCACGACCTCACTGTGAACTGCGGGTTCGAACCCCCGCTTGACGGCGCTGATCAACTGACGTTCGCCTGCAGTGCGCCCGCAGAGACGTTCACCCGAGGGATGCTCGAACACGGTCTCGTCTGCACCGAGTTACGAGTTGAACTCACCGACGACCTCGGCATCCGACACGAACGCAATTGGGCACACCCCACGCATTTCAGCCCCACAGACATCGTGAACCGCGTGCGCTGGCAGGCGGGCGCGCTCCCGCAGGCATCAGAACGCGGTGGATCAGGTATCACGGAAGTGCGTTTCACTCCCGTACATACCGCGCCAGCATCACAGCACGAACCTGGCCTCTGGAGTTCCGCACCTGACGCACGCGTGCATCACCATCTCAGCCGCTTGCAGAGCCTCCTCGGGCACGAAGAAGTCGGCACCGGTGAGCTCACTGGCGGCAGACTGCTGGCAGATCGTCAACAGCTGATGCCGTGGGGCACACGAGCTGAGTCACGACGTAGCCCCCGCGCCCGCGCCATCCTGAGAGATGGACCGTGGCCTGGCAGAGTGACCGGGCCGCTTCCCAACACGGTGTTTACACGAGCAGTATCCGCGGAACTGCGTGGGCGTGATGGCACGCTCGTGCGCCCCAACGACGCAGATGTGCTCGACGGTGATCCTGTCACTCTGCAGATCGAAGAGCGACAATTTCCTGCCCTTGTCGCCGCGTGGTCTGCTCCCTGGCCGCTGCACGAACGCTGGTGGCGTGGCGAAGCAGCAAGTTACCGACTGCAGGTGCTTCTCAACGACGGTGACGCCTGGCTCTTGCGCTTCGAAACGGGTCGGTGGCTGGCTGAGGCGCACTATGCGTAATGGCACGCTGTTGCGCGCCTGCGACTCACGTTCCACATTTCACACACCGTGGCATCATGCGAAAGGAGATCGGTCATGGGCTGGAACAACCCCGCCATTTCCTGGGGCGAACTCGAACGGACGCTCTCCGGGCGCGGCCCACAGCGCGCTGCAGCAGAGACGGCAACGGCAGACTCCATGCCCGCGCGCACACCCACGGTGCCGCTCACGCAGCGCATCGCTGCCACCCCATCGTTCCCCTACGCCGAGCTGCATGCGCACTCTCACTTCAGCTTCCTTGACGGCGCAAGCTCCCCCGAAGCGCTTCTCACCGAGGCGGTACAGCTCGGGCTTAACGGGCTCGCACTCACCGACCATGACGGGTTCTATGGTGCAGCACGCTTCGCGGAAGCCGCGCTCGAATACCCCCACTTCGCCACCGTATACGGCGCCGAACTCACTCTCGACCTTGAGACCCCACAACTTGGGGTGGCTGACCCGCAAGGCACCCACCTGTTACTGCTCGCGCACGGTGTTTCCGGATACCATCGCCTGGCACGCGCCATCACCGAAGGTCAGCTCACAGGAGGCAATAAGGGACGTCCGCTCTACGACATCGAAGCGTTAGCCGCCGCTTCCGGCGGGGAATGGGTGGTGCTGACGGGCTGCCGCAAGGGTAGTGTGCGGCGAGCTTTGGAAGGATCCGCCAACCGCACTGAGGGCGAGCAGGCCGCAGCAGAGGCCCTCACCCGACTCACCGACCTGTTCGGGCGCGACCAAGTTTTCGTCGAGCTCACCGACCATGGGTTGCCGGGAGATGATATCCGGAATGATCGCTTGGCGGCACTCGCGACTGCGCTACAACTTCCCACGCTTGCGACCGGCGCGGTACATTACGCCACGCGTCAGGACGCCCCGCTTGCTGAAACGGTTGCTGCGATCCGCGCACGCCGCAGTCTGGACGAGCTTGACCCGTATCTGCCAGCCACGCGCGCAGCTCGCTTACGCTCAGGTGCCGAAATGCATCGCAGGTTCGCTCGGCACCCCGCAGCGGTAGCACGAACTGCACTGCTCGCAGAAGAACTTGCGTTTCCGCTGCGCGCAGCCCGCCCAAAGCTGCCCAAACTGCAACCCCCGGCTGGCCACACACTGATGAGTTGGCTGCGTGAACTCGTCTACCAGGGGGCCGCCGAACGCTACCGTCTCCCCGACCCGGCGATTACCGAACGGCTCGAACGCGAACTGGCACTGATCGAAGCGAAAGACTTCCCTGGCTACTTTTTGATTGTGCGAGACATCGTGCAATTTGCCCGCAGTCGCGGCATTCTGTGCCAGGGTCGTGGTTCTGCCGCTAACTCGGCAGTGTGCTACGTGCTCGGGATCACCGCGGTCGATTCGATCCACTACCAGCTCCCTTTTGAGCGTTTCCTTTCCAGCATGCGCGAAGAAGAGCCCGATATTGACGTTGATTTTGAGAGCGACCGCCGAGAAGAAGTCATCCAGTATGTGTATGCCAGATACGGCAGACACAACGCCGCGCAAGTGGCGAACGTCATCAGCTACCGCCCCAAGAGCGCAGTGCGCGATGCCGCAAAGGCACTCGGTTTCAGTTCAGGCCAGCAGCGCGCCTGGACGCGCGGCCTCGAACGCTGGAGCGCGCTCCCCGATCCGGCAACGCAAGCCCCCGCCACACGCGACAGTACCGCACCTCGCAGCGCACCTCCGACATACCCAGAGATCCCTTCCGGGGTGCTGGCACTCGCGCACCAGCTGATGCGCGCACCCAGGCATCTCGGCATTCACTCGGGGGGCATGGTACTGACCGAGCAGCCGGTCGGCGACGTGTGCCCCATTGAGCACGCACGGATGCCCGGCCGCACCGTTCTGCAGTGGGATAAGGATGACTGCGCGGCGATGGGACTCGTCAAGTTTGACCTGCTCGGCCTCGGCATGCTGAGTGCTCTCCACCTCACCATCGAACTCGCCGCCGAAGCAACCGGCGAACGGTGGACGCTGGAGACACTCCCCCGCGACGAAGCCGGCGTGTACGACATGCTGTGTCGCGCCGACGCTATTGGAGTGTTCCAGCTTGAGAGCCGCGCGCAACTGAATACCCTGCCGCGCCTCAAACCCCGTTGCTTCTACGATCTGGTCATCGAAATCGCCCTGATCCGGCCGGGTCCACTGCAGGGCGGCGCGATCCACCCCTATTTGCGGCGTCGGTCTGGCACCGAACCGATCACGTACCCGCACCCCGCACTGCAGCCGGTGTTGGAACGCACCCTGGGTGTGCCACTGTTTCAAGAGCAGCTCATGCAGATGGCCATGGCAGTCGGCGGCTGCGATGCTGAAGAAGCCGACATTTTGCGACGAGCAATGGGCTCAAAACGCGGAGTGGAAAAAATCGAACGCCTGCGCGACCGCTTATTCGCTGGTATGGCAGCGAACGGTATTGATGCTGACACCGCGACCCGCATTTATGCGCAGATCGAAGCCTTTGCGTCGTTTGGCTTCGCAGAAAGCCACTCCATTAGCTTTGCGCTCCTGGTATATACCAGTGCCTGGTTCAAGCTGCATTATCCGGCCGCGTTTCTCGTCGGTCTACTGCGGTCGCAACCGATGGGTTTTTACGCCCCACGCACGCTCGTCGAAGACGCACGCCGACACGGGGTCGAAGTGCGACCGGTTGATGTGCAACATTCCGGTGTCACGGCAGGCCTCGAAGCACGTGTGGGGTACATCAGCCACCCTGCCCCCACAGGGCTCGCAGCCTGCACTGATTTCACACAACCACCGGTGCCGCCGTTCGATGCAGACGCACCCGACACCAGCGCGCAGCATCGCCGCGATGGTCATTACGCAGTGCGGCTCGGACTCGCCGATGTGCGGGGTATCGATGTTGCGGCGGCTTCGCGTATTGTCACAGCTCGGGCGGCGAGACCGTTTCAGGACCTCGATGACTTAGCACGCCGCGCGGATCTCGATCGCGCACAGCTTGAAGCACTCGGCAGTGCTGGTGCATACGCAAGCTTAGGTGTGGATCGCCGCGCCGCACTGTGGGCAGCGGGGGTGGCAGCCGAAAACCGTGAACAGTTTCTACCCGATATCTCCGTGCAAGTCCAGCCGCCCCTCCTCCCGGTGCTGACAGATGCCGAGCAGACCGCTCTCGATTTGTGGAGCACCGGAGTGGTATCTGGGCGTCACCCGATGGCGCTGCTGCGTGACAGCTTAGATGCGCAGGGAATCACGCGATCTGATCGACTCACCCGCACACAACCCGGTACGCGTGTCACCGTTGCCGGGCTGGTTACCCATCGGCAACGGCCGGGTACCGCAGGTGGGATCACCTTCTTGACCCTGGAAGATGAGGCCGGGAGTGTCAATGTGATTGCCTGGACCGGAGTGTGGGCACGCTACCGCCTGGTCGCCCGCACGTCACCGGCGCTCATCATCACGGGCACACTCGAGCGTACTCCCGAAGGGGTGCTCAATGTCATCGCCCAGAGCTTTGCCCCACTCCCCGCACCGACATCTGTGAGCTCACGTGATTTTCACTAGGCTGGCGAGGTGAGCTCCTCACCCGCACTCCTCACCGACCGCTACGAACTGACGATGGTGGACGCAGCTCTGGCCGCAGGTACCGCGCATCGCCGCTGCGTCTTCGAGCTGTTCGCACGGCGTCTCACGGGCGCCCGCAAATATGGGGTCGTCGCGGGAACTGGGCGGTTCCTCGAAGCTGTCGCTGAGTTCCGTTTCACGGATGCAGAACTATCATGGCTCGCCAGTCAGCAGTTTCTGCGCGCCGAGACTCTGGACTGGCTCGCCGATTACCGGTTCTCGGGCGACATGTGGGGATACCCCGAAGGAGAAGTGTTCTTTCCGGGAGCCCCACTTCTGACCGTCGAATCGAGCTTTGCTGAAGGTGTCGTGCTCGAGACACTCGCCCTCAGCATGCTGAACGCTGACTCTGCGGTCGCAACCGCAGCATCACGAATGGTGCACGCTGCAGGCGGGAAGCCGCTTGCGGAAATGGGAAGCCGTCGCACCGGAGAACATAGCGCCGTGTCAGCAGCCCGTGCGGCATATCTTGCTGGCTTCAGCGCAACCTCTAACCTCGAAGCCGGCAGACGATACGGCATTCCCACCATGGGCACGGCAGCGCACGCGTTCACTCAGTTGCATGACACCGAACGTGCAGCGTTCGAAGCACAGGTCCACACCCTCGGTACCGACACCACGCTGCTGATTGATACCTACGACATCGAGCAGGGCGTGCGCACAGCTGTCGAGGTGGCTGGCACCTCGCTGGGAGCAGTCAGAATCGATTCCGGTGATCTGCCGGTGATGGTGGCACGAGTACGGCAGCTGCTGGATGAGTTGGGGGCAACCGCCACAAAGATCACGGTCACCAACGACCTCGACGAATACACCGTGGCCGCGCTCGCAGCATCTCCGGTCGACAGTTTTGGCGTGGGTACCTCAGTCGTTGTGGGCTCGGGATCACCGACCATGGGCATGGTCTACAAACTCGTCGCGCGCGCAGACGACGACGGAAACTGGATCTCCGTTGCGAAACAATCCAGCGACAAGACATCTGTCGGAGGTCACAAACGCGTACATCGTCGACTGAACGCTCGCGGTATCGCAACCGCAGAAGTCATCGTGGTGAGTGACGGATCGCGTCTCGAAACAGGCGTCGAAGAGCCGACAGAGCACGCTCGGGACATTCTTGTCCCGCTCGTGCAAAACGGAACGATCTTGCCCGAACACCTCGGAGAGGCGGGGCTGCAAGCGGGCCGAGAACGACACCGGCGCAGCGTCGCTGAGTTGCCACCACACGCAATGAGCCTCACTCGCGGCGACCCCGCGATTCCCACCGAATACCGCTGACGCTGTCTGTTACACAGCCTCGACGCACAGAGCGAGACCGAAAGCGGAGCCTGCCCGAATGAATGGAGAACAGGCGGGCGCGTCGCTACTTACGCATCCGGTCGTACACCCGCTTGCAGTCCGGGCACACCGGAAACTTCTCAGGGTCGCGCGATGGGGTCCACTTCTTGCCGCACAGCGCACGCACCGGCTTACCCGTGACCGCCGACTCAAGGATCTTGTCTTTCGGAACGTAGTGTGAGAAACGCTCGTGATCTCCGTCTTCTAGCTGCTCTTCGTTGAGGAGCTTTTCGAGTTCACGATCAAGCACATCGGTGCCACCACCAGCAGGATTGTCACGCGTGAAAATACCCATACGCAGATTCTACGCCCCCATCATTTACGACGCTGGCTTCGTCACGGAGTGCGCGACTCAGTCGAAGGTCTGCGTGGCGGCGAGTAACTCGGGCGCTGCCCGGTCGAAGAGTTTGCCGCCGATCCACACGCCAAGAATGATCACAAGCAGGCCGTAACCCGCGCCCAACAGCAGCGCAAAGATATTAAGCCCGAAGCTCACATCAGTGATCGCCGAGACCGCGATCCAAATCGGCGGGAGGGCGAACACACACACCGCCAGGATCGACACAGTCTGTGCAACACCGGAACCGGTTCCTGCGACTGCTGGCTGCGCAAAGGGACTGTCGCCCGGCCGAGTGGTCGGGTACGGCGCTAACGCTGATCCGACGCTCGCCACTCCGGCTGCAACGAGTAAGACGGATAGATTCATGCCAATCACTGCCGGGAGCACACGCCAGTCACCCATCACGGTGACGGTGATACTCGACCCCACGAGCACAATGGGCAGACCAAACAGGAGCACCGGTGTCAGTCGACCGAGACGGTCATCGCGCCCGCGCGTGCCACTGGCAACGTGCAGCCACACCGCAGTCGAATCCGTGGCGACATCGTTGTGCGCCGACCAGCCCAACAACATAAGGATCACGGGTAACGGCACCAGTGCAAGGAGTTCAGGCTCGGCACCGGCTATCCAGAACGCCACTACCATCAGAATCGGGGCGAGCGGAATCGCAGCGAGGGACACCCGATAGCGTGGATCCCGCGCCCAGTAGGTCAGCGCGCGTGCACCAATGACACCCGCTGGCGTTGCCGGAAAGCGTTCGAACCAGCCGAGCCCGGTGCGCGCAACACGCACCTCTTGGGGCCGCTCGATGCTTTCAACAGACACACGCACCAGCGCAAACCACACCAGTGCAAGCAACAGGATTGCGAGTGCCGCCAGACCAAAACGAAGCAGCGCTCCGCTGCTATCACCCGCAGCTGCCAGCGCTATGCCAGCGACCGGGGCACCGAGTGGGGTCCAACCCAACACCTGTGCAGTGTCACGCGTCACCATTCCATCTGGCGAACCGAGTGCCTGCGCCACAGCGAACACCACCACTGGCGTAGCGGCCACCAGCAGCAACACACCCACGGCGCGGACGGTGCCAGCATGGTGCGGCGCAATCAGGTTATTCCCTAGGGCAGACGCCACACGAGTGAGCAGCACGGCGAGGCCCAAAATGAGCAGCGCTCCGATCGCAGCAGCCCACCACACCGCATGCCATTCGGCGCGGATCACCAGTAAGGCTCCCACCCAGACCAGAAGCCATAGCGCCGACCAGCTCAACACAGTGGTGACCAGCATGCTGCTGGCGATTTCCTTTGACGATACCGGAAAGTGGGCGAACTGACGTGGGTCAAGAAGTTTTCGTGATGCAAAGAGTGGCACCAGAATGGCGGCGGAGAGCACCACCGAGAGAAGCACTGTATCGATCGCGGCGTGTTGCTGGGCGTCAGTGCTCATCAGCTGCGGCAGGAGTGCCAGCGCTACCGCGACAACAAGCGCCAGGAGCGCGCCCAGCAAGCGTCGAAGCAGCTGACTCGGGGTGCCACGAAACGCACTACGCAGCAGCGCTAGTCGGAGTCTGCCGAGCCGTGCAACCACTCCAACCCCTTCTCTGCTTCAGTGTTCTGAGTCAAGTTCCGGAAACGTTCTTCGAGGCTCTTGCCCTGGCGCACCTCATCGACAGTGCCCTGGGCAATGACTGAGCCATCGATGATCACAACCACGTGATCGCACACACGCTGAATGAGGTCGAGGCTGTGACTGGACATCACTACGCTTCCCCCGCCAGCAACAAACTTCTCAAGAATCTCAGTGAGGTTGGAGGCTGAGACCGGGTCGATTGCTTCGAACGGTTCATCGAGCACCAACACTTCGGGGGCGTGGATCATCGCACAGGCGAGCGCCACTTTCTTTTGCATACCTGCCGAATAATCAGACACCGGCCGGTCAAGGGCGGATTCAAGACCGAACGCCTTGGCAAGTTCACGTGCGCGCTGCGCCACCGTTGCTTCATCGACTCCCTGCAACACACCCGCGTAGTAGAGCAACTGTGCACCGGTCAGGCGGTCAAACAGGCGGAGACGGTCCGGCAAAGTGCCGATGACACGCTTCGCAGCCGGCCCATCAGACCACACATCAATATCGTGCACCGTAATACGCCCGGACGTTGGCCGGTTCAGACCACTGACCATAGAGAGCACCGTGGTCTTGCCAGCCCCGTTCGGACCGACAATGCCGGTGAAGGATCCGGCACGCACTTCAATCGATACTTCAGAAGCAGCAAGGACAGCCCCGTAGCTCTTCGTCAGTTGATCTGTTCGCAACACCACCGGATTCGCAGCGGAACGTGCGGCGCGTTCACGTGCACGGACCACCGAAGGAATCGGGATCTCAATACGCCCGGTGCGTGGCGCCGCTGCTGTGGCGTCACCGTGGGTCGCTGGCACATGGGACGTCGGGGCCTCCATCACCTCGGGCACAGCAACGACTTCAGGTTCCGCAGTGGCTTCAGGTTCCGCAGCCGCTTCCGGTTCGGCGGGCAAATCTGGAGCGTCATCCGCACTCACGTGCGAGGCGCTGGGCGCCGGAATAGAAACCCGACGCTTGGGTCGGCGTTTGACGGTCCGTGGCAGGGCGGGATCCGCCACGTCGACAACCTGATCCGCACCTTCGCTGCCGCTTTCGTCGCCCGAATTCCGTTCGGACTCGGAGTCGGCACTGCGCGAAGATTCTGTCACCTCTCTAACCTACCAAACCTGCAGCGAAGAAGCTCTCGTTTGTGGTGTTCCGCACATGCGCTCGAAACCCGGCAGAATAGGCCTGTGACGTCAGCAGTCAGACCCGGCAGGTCGCACCCCGCGACACCGCACCGTGCGACGGCATGGCGTTCCCTGCGCCTGCTGACCGCGCGTGACCTCAAGGTGCGCTACGCCACCTCAGTGCTTGGCTATCTCTGGTCGATTCTGGATCCACTGCTGATGAGCCTGATCTATTGGTTCATCTTCAGTCAGCTCCTGCCGCGGAGCTTGGGAGAAGAACCGTACATCGTCTTTCTTCTCGCGGCGATGCTGCCGTGGGTGTGGTTCAACGGAGCGGTCGGCGACACGACGCGGGCGTTCTTGCGCGATGTCAAGCTCGTGCGTTCGGTCGCGCTCCCCCGGTGGATCTGGGTTGCGCGCATCGTGTGTGCGAAGGGCGTGGAGTTCTTGCTGAGCTTGCCGGTATTGGTCCTGTTCGCGGTGCTCAGCGGCGCTCCAGTCAACGCGTATCTGCTGCTCTACCCTTTGGCGGTGGTGCTGATGGGTGCACTGATTCTGGGTGTTGGTCTGATCTTGGCTCCGCTGGTGGTGTTCTTCCGAGATCTGGAGCGTGCCACGAAGCTCGTCCTGCGTGTGCTGTTCTACGCATCACCGGTGATCTATGGGGCGAGTGATCTGCCAGCGGCGGTGGCTCCGCTCGCCTGGGCTAATCCGCTGTCAGGCATCTTCGCGCTGTTTCGCGCGGGCTTCTTCCCGGATCAACTCAACTGGGCGTTAGTTGGCGTGTCTGCGGCGATCACAGCCGTGACCCTGCTCGTGGGCATTCTGGTCTTCCGACGAAGCGTCGCTGGCGTGCTGAAGGAGCTGTGATTTGGGAACATCCATCAGCACTGACAAGCGGTCTGCCACTGCGCCGGCAATCATCACCGCAGTGGATCTCGGTGTACGTTTCCGCCGGAATCGCGGAGCCCGACGCAGCTTCAAGGACCTGTTCGCGGGAAAGCGACGGCGCGCTCGCGCGAGCGAGTTCTGGGCGCTCCGCGATGTGTCATTCACGGTACATGCGGGCGAGGCTATCGGAGTTGTCGGACGGAACGGACAGGGCAAGTCAACGCTGCTGAAGCTGGTGGCCGGGGTGTTACTGCCCGACACAGGTAGCGTCACGGTGCATGGCGGAGTGGCGCCACTGATTGAGCTCACCGGTGGCTTCGCTGGCGATTTGACGGTGCGTGACAATATTCACCTCACCGCTGGGTTACACGGACTCAGCCGCACAGAAATTGCCGCGCGGTTTGACTCGATTGTCGACTTTGCCGGGGCTGCGGAGGTGCTCGACACCCCCTTCAAGCACCTCTCGAGCGGCATGAAAGTGCGGGTGGCTTTCGCGGTCGTGTCGCAACTCGACGAGCCAGTGTTGCTCGTGGATGAGGTGCTGGCTGTCGGTGACAAGGCATTCCGAAACAAGTGTTACCGGCGGATCGAGGCGCTGCTCGCGGAAGGCAAGACGCTGTTTCTGGTGTCTCACAATGAGCGAGACCTGCGCCGCTTCTGCACCCGCGGGCTCTACCTTGACGGCGGCAAGCTGCAGCTCGACGGCCCCATCGATGCGGTGCTCACTCGCTACAACGCTGAGCACGCGCAGTAAGCGGCGCGTGCTGTAATCCGCTGCAGCACCGAGCTACTCGGTACTCAGCTCTTCGGTGCGGGCGCGCCATTCGTCTGCGCGCTGCAGCAATGTCTCGATGGCCTCATGGAACCGGCGCGTCGGCGCCCCAGGTGTGGTGTCTCCGAAATAGTGCTGTGACCAGGCGCCTAAGCGCTCACGCGCTTCGTCATCACCAATCACCCGATCAAGCACCGCCTCTACGTGGGCGGCGTCGGCTGCATCCAACCACTCACACACGCTCAAGTATCCACCGGCGTCAATCTCTGCATCTGGCGCCACCGGACGGGTGACGAGCAGCGGCTTTCCCGTGGCGAGACGGTCATAGATCATCGCAGAGACATCGCAGATGGCAACATCAGGCAGGCTGAGTTGCCATCCGAGTGTGGGCGACTGATCGAAGATGTGGTGCGCTGCAGGGTCACGCCGGTTTGCTTCAGCAAGTGCCGCGATGATGCGCTCATTTGCCGCACCGAACGCGGGATCCACGACCCCGCTGCGAGGATGGGGCCGATAGACCACGCGGTGACGACCCGTCTGCAGCAGCCGCTGAACCAGTTGTTCACCGTGGCTTGCAACCGAGCCATAGCTTGCGGCCGGGCGGTCACCTTCCCAGGTGGGCGCATAGAACACGACCGTGCGGTCATCGGCCGGATACGGCGGCTCACCTGCGAGATGGTCGGTCTGCGGGCGACCAATCGCAATGGTGCGCGTATCGACATCAAAATCCCACAGCGCCTTCGACAGGCGTGCACGGGCCGCATCACCCGCAACCAGCGCCAAATCGTAGGCCTTGTGCTGGTTACTGGTCATGTACATCTTGTCGCTTTCACCGTGATTGATGAAGACATGCCAGCGTCGCCCGTACCGCATCATCTGAAAATTGCGGGTGTTCTGGTTGACATACAGGATGATGTCGAGCGGCTGCTCACGAATCAAGCGTTCGAGCCCCGTCACCTTCTGTTCAAAGGTCACCGCCAGCCCACTCTCCTGCAGCAACTGTCGTGCTCCAGCGGCGTTGCGCGCGATCAGCAGCACCGGGTGAGTACGAGAAAGTTCTTGCAATGGCGCGTACCACTGACGCATCTGGTAAATGTTGACATCACTATCCGCGAAGTACACACCGACTCGGAAGTGATCTTGCGGCAGGGGGCCTCTGGCAGCAAGCAGTTCACGGACCTCAAAGTACGCGCGCCGCCCCTTCAACACTCGCTTCGCGAGACGAATGGCGCGCTTACTGTCTTTCCTGATCTGCATCCTTCCAGCGTAGCCGGGCGCGCTGTGACCAGTCTCACGCACAAGCCATGGGAGGATCAGAACATGCAGTTGTCGCCCCTGCCTGAGCTCCCCGGAGTGAGCTACGTGATGCCGGTGCTGAACGAAGAAGAATATCTCGAGGCTGCCGTGCACACCATACTGGCGCAGGACTACCGCGGCGAGAAAGAGATCGTGCTCGCGCTCGGGCCATCACACGATCGCAGCAACGAGATTGCGGATCGCCTGGCGGCCGCCGATCCACGCGTGCGGCTGGTTGACAACCCGCAACGCGACATTCCGATCGGTCTCAATCTCGCGATCGCACACACCCGGCATCCTGTGGTGATCCGCGTCGACGCACACAGCGAACTTGTCCCTGAATACACTCGGGCAGGCATCGCGGCGCTGCTGCGCGAGAGCGCTGCGAATGTCGGAGGGGTCATGCGGGCGGCTGGCCGCTCTGCGATGCAGCGGGCAATCGCCGCTGCCTACAACAGTCCCTACGGCCTCGGGGGTGGCGCGTATCACGGAGACGGCACACCCGGCCCAGCAGAAAGCGCGTATTTGGGGATTTTTCGCCGTGACGCGATCGAGGCTGTCGGCGGCTACGACCCGGGCATTCGGCGGGGCGAAGACTGGGAGTTGAACCTCAGAATTCGTCGCGCGGGCGGCCTCGTCTGGTTTGAGCCGCAGCTTCGCGTCACCTACTGGCCACGCGCTCAACTACGAGATCTGGCCCGACAGTTCTTCGCGACCGGCGCGTGGCGTGCGGTGCTCGTGCGCCGCTATCCGCGTGAGACCCCCTGGCGTTTCTTCGTGCCGGGCACGCTGGTCACCGCCCTGACGCTCAGTCTGGTGGTCGCAGCTCTCCAGCTAGCGGGGGTACTCGCCAGCCCCTGGTGGGCTCTTGTCGCTCTGGTACCACCCGCCTACCTTGCCGGTGTCGGATTCGCTGCAACACGGTTGCCCGGCATTCGAGGCGCACGCGAGCGGCTGCTCGGAGGGGCTGCGCTGATCACGATGCACCTTGCTTGGGGGGCAGGTTTTCTTGTGGGGATCGCAGGCGGCGCTCGCCGCACCGTGGATCGCTCACGCGCGCGGTAGTGCACCCTTCTCGAGCAACACGTCAACCACTCGCGCAGCCGCTCCACCGTCGTCATAGGGGGTGAAACGTTGCCGCCAACGCGCAGCGGCAGGTGCCGCGGCGCGGATCCACTCGGCATGCTCACCGTCGGCCGCGAACTCGGCAGCACGGGCAACCAGGGCTGCCCGATCGGTGAGCAGCGGACCAGGAGCCTCGGCCTCGAAATCGAAGGTGAACCCACGCTCAGCGTCTCGGTAGCGGACAAGATCAGGCACAAAGAACACCATCGGCACGCGCGCCACCGCCGCGTCGAACATCACCGAAGAATAGTCGGTGACGAGCAGATCGGCCGCCAGAATCACATCGTTCACATCGGGATGCTTCGAAGCGTCAATCACTGTGGATCCGGCGGCCGCGTAGCTGCCAAAACCGTGCGTGCGGGTGTGCCCGCGGGCAACAATCACCCACTGCGGGCCCAGTTCTGCGGCGAGCGCGTGCACGTCGAGGACATCAACGAGTTCATTGCCAGTGTCACGCCAGGTGGGCACATACGCGAGCACGCGACAGTCAGCGGGCACTCCGAGTTCCCGCCTGGCCGCAGCAACCCGAACAGAACTGCGCATGTCGCCCGCGAGCGAGTCAGCCAGTCGGTCGTCACGGGGGTACCCCGTTTCAAGAATTTCTCCCCGATAGGCGTAGCTCGATCGGAACTGTGCAGTGGAGTGTGGGTTCTGCGACAGCAGCAGGTTCCAGCGACGGCTCTCGCGCCGAATCGCCAGCCGGGTGCGAAGACTCACATCGGGACGACCGAGCGCAAGGTGTTTCAACATGGTGCCGTGCCAGGTTTGCAGCACGAGCTGGCCACGGTGGCGGCGAAAACCGTAGCGGAGCCAATCATTGACGACCAACAGAGCTGCCTGTCGCCGCGCCGCATGCCAGTCCGGGCCTCCCACCAGCACGGGGATAGCGCCAGGGGGCGGGGTAATTCGTTCGTCTGCCACGCTCCAGATCCGCGGCAGCTCCGGGAAGCGGCGCGCGATCTCGCGGTCAATTGCCAGTGGATTGCAGCTGATCTGCGTGCCGTAGAAACTCTCAAAGAAGACCGCACCTGCGGGGATCCGCTCACGTATAGGTCGCGCGAGTCGCAGGATTTCGTCAAGTACCCGCGCTGCGGCGCCCCCCTGTGGGTAGGCATGGAAACGTGACGCCAGATGTCGCACATCAGATTCTGCGCTGCGTCGGGCCACGCCGTCATCGGGCAGTACGGCGGTGAGTCGTTGCAGAGTGCTCCCCCAGTCGCGGGAGACGTGCCCAGCTGCGGTCACCTCGAGGGGTTCATAGAGGCCGCGAGTGCGCAGATACTGCTCAAGGTCTGGCGCGAACCACAGGATCGGTCGGCCGAGGAGCGAGAAATCGACGGCGATAGACGAATAATCAGTGATCACCGCGTCAAACGCCCCCAATAGCGGGGTGATGTCGCGCACGGTCTCGGCAGTCAACAGGTGGATCCGCTCGCCCACGGCCTGCGCGTAAGCGCCTGCCCCTAAGGGGTGTGGGCGTAATACCAGGCGGGCACCGAGCTGGGAAAGCACCCGACGAATGGCATTGATTTCTGTCGCATTCGGTACTGCCGGGTCAGCCTGGCCGTCACGCCAGGTGGGTGCGTAAAGCACAAGCCGTTCCGGTGACGCTGCTGAGTTGAGTTTCGGCAGCTGCAAGAGTCTGCGCACCTTGGCCTGAGCGTCTGCAGCGAGAGCTGGGTGCGCTGCTTGCCGGGCGACAATGTCGTCGCGTGGATCGCCAAGCACCCGCACTTTCCCCGGCGCAACATCGTACGCGCTGCGGAGTCGCGTGGCGGCGGTGACCGAGCCCGCAACATAGAGTTCAACGCGTTGCGCACCAGCTTGATACATTCGGCGCAGCACAGCTCGGACAGGAGCTGGCCCACCGAAGCTCATGGTAACCGGAGAGTCGAGGTGCAACCGCTTCAGGGGGGCGCCATGAATCAGGTGAGTGACGCGGGCACCGAAAACGGCGTAACGGTTAACGTCACCGAAGCCATGCGTGACAACGATGTGTCGTGCTCGGAGCGTCGCCCAGAAGCCGCCGAACCCAGAGCGGCGCACCGGCGTGAAGCCGAAGGCGCGCGCTTCGACAGCTTCCGCATCGCTGCCGACTGCCCACCACACACGTGCGTGTGGATCACGGTTGCGGAGCTCCCGCGCCACGGCGAGTGCCCCTTCGCCCACGCCAGAGCCAGAGCCGAAGATCCACCGTTGTGAGGCGCGTGGTGTCACCACACCAAGCAACCAGCCGATTCCAAATAGCGGCAGCGCCAACAGCTTCGCGAGGTTAGCCCGCGCGAAATCGAGTCCGGCAGTTTTCACGTCTGTCACCCTATGGCATGGCGTGTGTCAAGCGAGTGCAGGCGCCACGCCGGGCGTAAAACCCAGGGCGAAGCGCCTGCGACACCCCTTCCGAGGGTGCTACCACTCAAGGGTGCCGAGCGTGACCTCAGTCTCTCGGAGTTCACCATCACGTGAGTACCCGATAGTGACGGTGCTGTCTCCCGGGAATAGTCGAACCATCGCTGACACCGCAGTGCTCGAGTCGACCTTGATTCCACCAACAGAGGTAATCACATCACCTGTGCGCAGGCCTGCACGATCTGCTGCACCTCCAGAGACAATTTCTGCGATGAGCCCACCCTCCCGGCTTGCATCGGCATCGGTGTCGCGGCTCGACTCAACCACACTCACACCGAGTAGCCCATGCGAGGGCTGCTCACCGGCAATCAGTGCTTCCGCTACACGCAGAGCCAGGTTGGAGGGGATTGCGAAACCTAGACCGTCACTTCCCGCAGTTGCGGAGGTGTCAGTGGAAGCGAGCGCAACGTTCACGCCGATCAGTTCAGCGTTGGCATTCAGTAACGCACCACCCGAGTTCCCCGGGTTAATCGATGCATCGGTCTGCAGGACCGGTACCGCCACACTCGCGCTGCCGCGCATTTGCTGCTGCCCCTGGTTCTCCGGGGTTTCAAAGCGGAAGTCCCACGGGAAAGGATTGTTTCCGTTCGGGCTTTCTTCAACGGCCTCTTCATCGGCACCATCGGGCACCATCGAACTAGCGATTGAGATGCCACGATTGAGCGCACTCACTACACCACTGGTTACCGTGTTGGACAGGTTCAGCGGCGCACCAATGGCTACCGCCAGGTCACCGACGTTAAGCTTCTCTGAGTCCGCGACCGCGATGGGTGACAGACCGGTAGCCTCGACCTTCACCACGGCGATGTCCGCGTAGGGGTCGCTGCCGACCAGCGAGCCGTCGAGCATGGTGCCGTCACTGAGACGCACCCGAATCTGAGGTTCAGCCGTCGCGCCGGAGAGCGTTGCCACGTGAGCGTTCGTGATGATGTACCCGTCTTCGCTCAGAATCACTCCCGAACCAGATCCGCTCCCGGACGCGGAGTTCACCTGCAGCGTCACCACACTCGGGGTTGCGACCGCAGCAACTCCGGACACGACAGTTGCCGAATCCGTGTTGGAGAGGGTCAACGTACCTCCGGTGGCCTGCACCTGTTGGGGGGTTGCGACATTGGTGGCGATCACAGCGGCAGCACCGCCGCCGACCAGGCCACCGATGATGGCACCGATGGCGATACCTGCCACCAATCGCCCACTGCGCTGTCGCGACGGCGGCATCGCAGTCGTGGCAGCATATCCGGGCGAGACCGGAGGCACCGGGGGCACCGGAGGCACTTGCGCCAGTGGCGGGACGGGCGCCTGGGCGGCTGCGGCTGTCGGCATTGCTGCCGCAGGCGGAGCTGACGGTACCGGGGGCTCGGAAATGGGTGCGGTTGGCTGCCCCACTCCAGGAACGGGTGTGGTTGGCTGATCCGCGCCGGGAATATGCGTCATGTGATTGCCCTTTCTCGTGTGACCAGCATGCCCGGCGAATCTATGAATTCGATTTGTGTCAACTGCAGGAGGACTGCGGATCGTGAGCCAGATCAGCGCCGAGGCCTGGTTGATACACGACGCAATACCGCGAGGCCGACAAGCACCAAGCCGCTGCCCACCGCACCCAGGCTGACCAGAAGCCAGGTGTCCACGCTCGCACCGCCAGTAGTGGCCAACATTTCGGGGCTGAGAATCCGGGCAGTTTCTGCAGGAATTCCGTAGTCGTCGCACCACTCCTCGATGTAGCCACGCCACTGTGGCTCCTGGTCTGCAGCGATCAGACACGCTCGCACGGTGACCCACCCACGAGTATCCCCTGGAAGCTGGATTGGATCGGAGATGACACTTTTCCCGGGAATATCCGCCTCGACGAACCCGTGCGCAACCTCTCTGGCGTATTCCGGAACAGTGGCCTGCCGCTGCGGTTGAGCGTCAGAGGCATAGACCGTCAAACGAAGTCGCGCAGGGATGCGAGCTCCCGAATCATCACGTAACCAAGCCCCGCCGTGCAAGGTCACCGTCACGCGATCAACGATTTCCATCCTGTGCGGGGTCATTTCTTGACTTGTCAATGTTGTTGACCAGCGCAACCGTGTCGGTGTGACGTGCCCTTCTGCGACCAGCCCAAATTCGTCACTGAACACATAATCGACGGGGAGAAGCTCAGAGACACGGATTTCGGCAGCCTGCGTGTGCTCCCGAATACTCCACACCCAGTAGTAGTACCCGGATTCATCTGGACGCTGCGCACTCGAGACGGTGTAGGTGCCGGGGCCACGGTCGGCGATGACTTGAGCGGTGCCAGCCACGGGAGCCCCCACGGGAGGCACCGCATTGGGGGTTTGTGGGCGATTGAATGGACCGTACACGACACCGTCAGCAATGACCGGAGCCGCCTGTACCGAACCATCTGGCAGGTTCTGCTGCGCCCAGGGGGCGCTACCTTCTGCAACGTCAAACGTGACGGTGTCACTAAACGCAGCCTCATCTCGAGGAATGAACCGTTGCGCGACTTCTGTGCGCAGCACAGGCGCAAACTGCGAGTCAATGGTGAGCTCAACAGGGTCCCACTCACCGACTCGGGTTTCAGTGACCGGCCCTACCGCCCAGCTCAGCGTCTGTTCATTCAGCACTGCAGACGGATACAGCTCAAGTTCTGCTGGCCAGCCGGTGGCTGGCAAACTCCACGTTCCGCTCGCCTGCACAGTGTGAAACCGTTGCCACCCCTGCGCGTGCAGATTCGCCTGCCAGCTCACCGTTCCTGCCATCGCACCATCGAGTGCCAAGACTGCCGACCCGTCGGCGAAGGTTGCTCCGGTGAGTCGCAGCTCTGTTGTACCCGCGGGATACGCAAGGGTGCCCTGTGCAGGATGACCGCCACGCTGCAATTGCAGTGGCGCAGGTGTGGGAGTAGCTGGCGGCGTTGCCGTCGTCATCGCTTCGGCGACGAGCGCCCGGGCGCTGCTGATGTGCGCGGCTCCGCCGTGCTGTTCAACCCAGGAAATGTGATGGTCAAGCCAGGCTCGTTCACCGGCGCCGTCCCGAAGCATCCAAATTGCGAATTGCACCGCCACGGCGGTGTCGGCTGACTGGGTGTCTCCGTGGGTCGCGAGGAGATAGTTGATACGCCTGAGAGGCTCACCAGTGATGGCTTGCGTCGTCACAGTTCCCGACCAACCAGTCGCATCCCACATTCCCACCGAGTATCCGCGTAATTCATTCACGACGTTCGGTGTCTGCTGGGTATGGTCCGGAGGTATCGCTCCGGGCTCGATGCAGTACGCAAACGTTCCGTTCGCAAGCTGAAATGTGCCGACCGACCAGCCATTGAAGTCCAGCATTCGCCCCGGCGTATAGGCCAAGGCTGGTGTCGGTGCGGGGCTAGCGCTGACGGCCCAAGCTGCGCCCAGCAGCAGGGCGAGGGTCAGCGCGAGTGCACGGAGCAGATGAAACGCGCGGAGGCGAGTGAGCATGGTAAGAATCCCTTTCGTTCTGAGGGAATCAGCATGCGTGTGACGCACCGGCCACTGCATGCACTGTCCACAGGCAACACGCCGCGAACACGCCGCACTCTCCGGCGCGATTCGCACTGTCTGGGCATCCGTGCTAAAGTCATTACTTGTGCCGCGGGGTGGAGCAGTTCGGTAGCTCGCCGGGCTCATAACCCGGAGGTCGTAGGTTCAAATCCTGCCCCCGCAACGAAATGAAGAGGCGCCCCTAGTGGGCGCCTCTTCTGTTGTGCCCCCGAATCACGTCCTCCCGCAGGCTCAGTGCATCGTCACCACACGCAACAGGTGGGTGCGGGAGAACTCTCCCGCACCCACCTGTGAGCGCTGATCGGCCGAAGCTACTCAGCCTGCAGCGCCTGCTGCAGCGCCTCACGCAGACGTTGATCCGCCTCGCCGTACGCCGCCCAGTCACCATCCTGCATCGCACGATCGCGATCAGCAATCGCTTGCTGCATCGCCTGCAGCGCTGCTTGCATTGCAGGTGATTGGGTGGCTGAGCCAGCGCTCGGTGTGGTGTCGGACTCGTCCGTTGACTGACCCGAATCTGACGCATCGCCGTTGTCAACAGTCGGCATATCACTATCACCAGCCACCGCACCGGAGTTACCACCAAACAGGGAATCCAACGCATCGTCGAGAGTGTCTTCGAAAGCGATCTGATCACCGAAGGACACCAGCACCTTCTGCAGGATCGGGAAGCTCGTACCCGAAGAAGCCTGCACATACACTGGCTGCACGTAGAGCAGACCACCACCCAGCGGCAAGGTGAGGAGGTTACCGCTGATGACCTGGCTCTCACCCTGACGCAGGATGTTCAGCAGGTTCGAGACCTGGGAGTCGGTCGTGAAGCTGTTTTGCACCTGGCCAGGACCCGGAACCGTATTGCCCTTTGGCAGCGTGAGCAGCTTCAAAGTGCCGTATTCCTCAGAAACAACCCCGTCCTGTGAACCAGCGTTTGCGTTGGCCGCGAGATAGCCCGTGAGAATGTCACGCTGCCCCTCGCCTTCAGCAGCCGGAATGTAGGTCGAATAGATTGAGAAGTTCGGCGCAGCCCCGCTTCCAGCTGACAGAGTCAGGTAGTACGGTGGCTGTCGCAAAGCGTCCGCGGCGCCTGCAGAAGCGGAAACCGGATCGTTCGGAGTGCGCCATGCGTCTTCAGACGAGTAGAAAGCCCCTGCATCAGTGACGTGGTACTTCGAAAGCACCTCGCGCTGTGCACGGAAAAGATCCGCCGGGTAACGCACGTGACTGAGCAGATCACCGCTCATCTCGGAGACCGGTTGCAGGGTACCCGGGTAGATCTTGCCCCAGGCCTGCAAGAGTGGATCCTCGGTGTCCCAGGCATACAGAGTTACCGACCCGTCGTAGGCGTCAACCGTGGCCTTGACTGAGTTACGAATGTAGTTCACTGGGTCGATCAGCGGTGAGGTACGGGGGTTATCCGCATCCACCTTCAACGCATTGAAATCATTGAGATCGGAATATGGATAGTTGGACGATGTGGTGTATCCATCAACGATCCACACAATGCGACCGTCAACGACCGACGCGTATGGTGCGGAATCGATAGTCAGGTACGGCGCGACCTTCTGCACTCGCTGCACCGGGTTTCGATCATAGAGAATCTGCGATCCATCGACGACGGCACCCGAGAGCAGCACCTCCATATCTTGGAATTTCAGTGCGTAGATGAGCTTCGTGAAGATATTGCTGAGCACCGGGCCGCCATCGCCGGCGAAGGTAGTGAGGTTCTGGCGTGCACCATCAGCCTCCGCCACAACCTCTGCGTCGGCTGCGGCCGCATCGGCAGGCGCGGTCTCGCCCTCAGCCTCCCCTTGAGCCTCCGCAGCGTCAGCAGCTGGATCCGTGTCAAGCGACTCGTCAGCCGGGGCTGGGCTCTCATCATCAGCAGGGAAGTCAAGCTCGATTGGCCGATCGCGCTCGCCGCCCACAATCGAATACTCAGGAGAGCTCATACCGAAATAGACACGAGGCTCAAACTCGCCGAGTCGACCGCTCGTCGGGATGCCGGCTTCAAGGAATACCGGCTCGCCACCCTCCGAGCGCTGGTTACCGTAGGCGGCGACCAGACCGTAGCCATGCGTATAGACAAGCGTGCGGTTGTACCAACCCGTCTGGCTCTCCACATTGATGTCACGCACTGCAGACACGGTGTCGACAACTTCGCCGTCGATTTCGTAGCGGTCAACGCTGAGTGAATCAGGGAATTGGTAGTACTGACGACTCTGTTCGAGCTGCGCAAAGGTGGCAGACACCACTTCCGGATCGATGATGCGGATGTTAGCTGTCGCAACAGCATCATTACGCAATGCGCCTGGCTCAGCGGTGGTCACGGCATCGTAGCGTTCGACCACCACGTCATCGATACCGAATGCAGTGCGCGTTGCCTCGATGTTTCGTGTCAGGTAATCACTCTCCAGGCTCTTTTCGTCGGGAGTCACCTGAAACTGCTGCACTGCCCAGGGATATCCCACGCCGAGCACGAGGCTAGCGACCAACAGCAAGATGGTGCCGGTGACGGGCAGCCGCCATTTTCCGGTGAACGCTGTCACCAGGAAGAGAACCGCAACCAGAGCAGCGATACCCGCCAGGATCTGCTTGCCCGGGATGACCGCGTTGACCGTCGCAAACGTTGCACCAGTGAAGAGGCCGGCGTCGTCGGTGAGTGTGAGGTACTGATCGAGCCACAGGCTGAGGCCCTGCAACAGCAAATAGATCGCAGCAAGAATCGCGGCTTGAATACGTGTCGCCTTCGAGATGCGCACATCCCGCCCGGAGAATGCGATGCCGCCGTAGAGGTAGCTCGTGGCGACTCCAGCGATCAGACTGATCAGAATCACCGCGGACGCAAACGCAACCGCACCCTGCAGCAGCGGCAAGGTAAAGAGGTAGAACGAGATGTCGAGACCGAATTCAGGGTCCGTCTCGCCCGTGGGGGAAGCGTTCATCCACAGCAGAACTGCCTGCCACTGCGAGGCGCTTGCAAGCCCGGCAAACACACCGAAGATCGCCGGCAGCAACCACTTGATGACCTGACGGAGCGGTTCAACAAGTTCCTGGTAGCGGTCGAGTTGAGCAGTCAAACGCGCGTATACCGGACGCTTGCGGTACGCGAGATCAATCGCAAGAAACACCGGGATGGCCATCACCGCGAAGCCGATGAGGAACATCACCCCGGCGGCGATCCACTGGGTGGTGAGCACCGGCAGATAGCCGAGTTGATCGAACCACAGCACCTCCCCAATGACTGAGGCGGCGGCGAGGAATCCGAGGATAAGCACCACCACCAATACCACCGTGATGGCAAGTGGTGAGATGCGGCGCGGGCGGGCCGGCGAGTCAGCTATGGTCTGGTCGGTCACGTCGATTCTTCCTGTAAGGGTCGCGTCAGCAGCGTGCCCACCACCCTATCGTTCACCTCTGGAAATGCACTGGGCGACCGGGTGGCCTCCCCCGAATCCTACGAAGCGGTGCTGCAGCGTTCCGCCCCCGCGGGGGTGGATCCTGCTCGCACCTCTGCGATGGCCGTCAGGGCCTCATCGAGTGTCGCCACCGGCGCCACGATGACATCCTGCGGAAGTGCCGGAGGGAGCTCTGCGCAGTTCGACACCGGAAACAAGAAGAGATCGGTGCCTGCGCGTGCTGCTCCCGTCAGTTTCTGCGGGAGCCCGCCAATCGGGCCGACCACGCCGCGCTCATCGATCGTTCCGGTGCTACTCACGCTCAGTCCGCCGATGAGGTCTTCTGGGGTCAGTAGATCCGTGAGTGCAAGCGCGAAGGTAAGCCCAGCGCTCGGCCCCCCGATGCGATCAAGTTGAATGTCAACGTCAAATGAAAATTCGAGCTCAGTGGTCACGGTCACTCCCAACCTTGGCTGCGCATCATTGCCAAGTAGCTGCGGGGTGACGGCGACGCCACGCTGCTCCCCTGCCCGGTCGATCTGCAGCACCACCTCGGATCCTGGTCCTGCTGCGGTAAGAGCTGCCTGCAGATCCCCCAGACCGTGCACGGCTTGCGCGTCAGCCGAGAGGATGATGTCCCCGTCTTCAAGAATGCCTGCAGCCGGGCCGCCTGTCAGCACCGACACCACGCGCAGGTCGCCGTCAACCGGCTCTCCGAGTTGCCCGAGCGCGGCCGCGGTTGCCTGCACCTTCGACTGCGCCATGAGCACCTCATTCGCGGCGGCACGTTCGTCGGCTGTCACCCCCTCCGGATAGAACGAAGACATCGGGACGATGGCGCGCGTCGGATCAAACCAGCTGCGCGCAAGCTCGAGCCAGCTCAGCGGGCGATCAGGCGATCCCGACACTGTCACGCTCAACACGTTCACCGCCCCACTTGCAGGGTAAGTTTCGGTGCCCGAAATACTGATGACCGGTAATTCACCGTCTTCGGTCTCAATGGTGCCAAAAGCGTCTACCACTGGACCAGGTCGCTCAACGGCGAACGGAGATGGAATCAGTGCCGCGAGCGAGAGCAGCGCGGCGACCACGAGTGCCGCGATCCACCACCCAGAGTGTCGACGCTCGGCCAGCGGACTGACGGTTCGACTCACGGCTTCCCCTCCCACACAGTCACAGGCGGCGACTGTTCGCAGTGAGCGCAACCGATGCCGCCGGAAGAGCACAATCTAGCAGCCGTTTCTGGAGTGAGTGCCGTAGCGTGGAATGCAACACGAGGAGAGACATGAGCGCGCACGACGATACCCCGCGCAATGACGGGGAGGACGCCTTCAACGAACTGCAGCGGATGCTCCGTGATTTGTTGTCTGGCGATGGCGGTGCCGCCGCAGCGGCAAATTTTGATCCGGCCACCTTTGCACAGGCCGCAGGCCTTCCCGGTGATCCCGTAGCGCTGCAGGCCCTGTTTTCTTCGCTGCAGCAGGCGATGCAGCACCCCAGCGAGGGCATTGACTGGTCGATTACTCGCCGCACCGCGATCGAGATCGCGGGCAGCGGTGAGCCGGCAGCGGATTCAGCGAGTGTGCTACGCGCGTTCCCGGTTGCGACACTCTGGCTCGACGAAGTGACCGAGGTCGGGCAGACTCCCGACGCGCCGCGCGCGATCACTCGTATTGACTGGGTGCAGCAATCAGTTGATACGTGGATCAGCCTCGCCGAACCCGTGGCGGAGTCGATTTCTCGCGCCCTCACTGACACTCTGACAGGTCATCTTCCCGAAGAACTCTCCGGTTCGCTGGCAAGCTTCGCACCCATGCTGCGCAGTGTTGGCGGCGCGCTCTTCGCGACGCAGCTCGGACAAATCGTCGGAAAGCTCTCCCATGAGGTGGCGGCAGGCGGCGACGTGGGCATGCCACTCTTTAGCGGGCCCGGCAAAGAGGGCGGTGCCCTGATCCCGAGCGGAGTGCTGGCATTCGCGGCGGGTCTTGAACAAGACGCTGAGGCGGTCACCCTGTATTTAGCAGTGCGCGAGCTTGCACACGCGCGCCTGTTTCGGCACACCAAGTGGTTGCGCCTGCATCTCCTTACCGCTGTCACTGATTACGCCCGCGGCATGCGGATCGATACCTCACACATCGAGGATCTCGCGCGCGACCTCGACCCCTCTGACACTTCGAGGATCCAGGAGCTCGTGTCGAGCGGGGCACTAATCCCGCCGAAGACCCCGGAACAGGAAGCGGCACATGCTCGCCTCGAAACCATGCTGGCTCTCATCGAGGGGTGGGTAGACGTGGTGACCGCGGAAGCCGTCACCCGCTTGCCCGGCGCCAACGCGATCGCTGAAATGGTGCGTCGTCGACGTGCCGCAGGTGGGCCTGCGGAGCACGCATTCGGCACGCTGGTCGGCCTCGAGCTGCGACCACGCAGACAGCGCGAAGCAGCCGCCGTGTGGCGTTTGGTTGCAGAGCGTGGTGGATCCACGCGGCGCGACGACCTGTGGTCGCACCCCGACCTCCTGCCGACCGCCGAAGAACTCGATCATCCAGCGAGGTTGTTGGAGCGGCTCGGCCTGGCTGGCCAAGAACCGGTCGCACCCGAGCCTGATGACTTCGATCGTGAACTTGCCCAATTGCTCGACGGCACCCTGCCACCGAACACCCCGGAAGACGGTCAGAGCAACACTGGCGATACAGCCGGGCCGCCAGTTCGGTAACCAGGGCGCTGCCGCCGCTCACAGTCACGAGCAGGGCAGCGAGCAAAGGTTTCGCCGCCAGGACTGTGCATAACTCGATGCGAGATATGCATGTGCGCGCATGCTGAGAGCATGACTCCCGCCATTTCGCGTCTCGACCCCACCTACCCCCTGTGTTGGGAGGACCCGCACACCCTGCGCCTCGGTTTCGACCGGGCACTTGCACGTATCCCCCATCCCACAGCCGCCGCGCAGCGTCTGCTTGCAGCGCTGCAACGCGGCATGCCTACCGGTGGCATGACGCAGGCGGTGGAACGGACCGGAGTCACGCCAGCGGAACGCCACACCTTACTTGCGCAGCTCGCGCCGCTTCTCGTCACCGAGCACGTTGCGCTCCCGAACCCTCAACTCTCAGCAGCAGCCCCCGAGCCACTCTTCCGCGTGGCGATATGTGGCAACGATGTTGCGGCGCCGCGGATACATGCAGCCATCGAACGAGCCAATTGGCAGGCATCAGTCTGCACTTCGGCCCAAATCACGGGTCAACCACTGCCACAGGCCCGCCCCGATGTGTGCATTGTGATCGAACGCTTCCTGGAGCCTCCGGCGACCTTCCAATCGCTCACGAATCATGACCTGCCACACCTTTCAATCCGCTTCACCGACCGCAGCATCTTCGTCGGCCCGCTCGTGCTCCCCGACCAGGCGCCATGTATGACCTGCGTACAACTCGCAGATGCCACGATCGATCCCGGCATACCTGTGCTCGCGGCCCAGTTGCTCGGCACACAACCCGCCGCACAAACGCCAGCAAGCGTCGAACACGCCGCTGCGCTGGCGCTAACATTCCTACAACACTGGCGGGCAGGGAAAACCTGGCCACACGCCACACGGTTACGCACGACGGTCAGCGAAGGCCTCCCGCATCCCGTGCCAGATCAACACACGGTCACGAAGCACTCCGCCTGCGCCTGTGCATAAGCACACCACTCGCTCGCAGATGCGCGCTACATCTCAGGGATCGTAAGACCGGCCTCTGCAATAAACCGTGAAGGATGTCGGGCATTACGCATGCGACCCGCGACCCCAGAAATTCGCAGGATGTCGCGCGCTCGCGTCATCGCCACGTAGGCAAGTCGCCGCTCCTCGTCAACCGTGGCATCAGTGGTCGCATAGGCAATCGGGAAGCTCCCTTCGCTCATTCCAATCAGGTGCACCAATGACCATTCCAAGCCCTTCGCTGCGTGCGCGGCACTGAGAGTGACTGCGTCGACAGTCGGCTCATGATGCGCGCGCTGCCGGGCCAAGAGCTCCTCACTGAACTGCAGCACGGTGGTGCCTGGTGGCTGCTGATCCACCAGGGTCAAAATGCCATTGAGCGCCTGCCAGCGATCGCGAGCCGCGGCACCCGCGGGTGGCTGAATGGTCCAGCCGCAGGCAGCAAGCAGATCACTGACAATCTGAAACAGCGGCCGCGAGTCAGCGACCTTTGCCTGACCGCGAATCAACATGACTGCCTGGCGAACATCGGCACGGTCAAAGAAACGCTGCGCACCGTGCACCCGGGTGCCGATCCCCAGCCGCTCGAGCTCGGTTTCGATGATCGCTGACTGCGCGTTGGCACGAAACAGCACCGCGATCTCGCTCGCGGGCGTTCCCGCGTCAATCGCTGCACGAATCGAGGCCGCAACGGCCTGAGCTTCGTCTTGTTCGCTCGCGAACCACTCCACCGTCGGCGGTGGAGCGGTGGCGGTGTGGGCACGCTGCGCCACCAACGTCAGCGCACCCGGGCGATCGCGCATCAGGCGGTTCGCGGCACGCACAATCGGTTCGGTGGAGCGGTAATTGCGTTCCAGACGGAACTCGCGCGCGTTCGGGAACTCCGCACCAAAACGCAACAGATACGAACTCGAGGCGCCCGCGAAACTGTAGATGGTCTGACTCGCGTCACCCACCACGCACACATCATCTCGAGTACCCAGCCAGGCACGCAGCAGCGCGTGCTGCAGCGGCGACACATCCTGGTACTCATCGACCGTGAAGAACCGGTAGCGCTCGCGTACCTGCATGGCGGCTCGGGGCTCGGTTTCGAGCATCCCGGTCATCAAGATCAACACGTCTTCGAAGTCGATCTGGCGGCGGTCTTCCAGCAGCATGCTGTACTTCTCGTGGATCGCGACAAGTTGCTCAGCTGTCAGGCCTGCTGGCACCGGGCGAGGATCCACTGCCGCAGTCAGACGTGCGGCGTAGCTCTCCAGCCCGAGCATCAACACCTTTCGCCACTCGATTTCCGCGGCCACATCACGGAGGCTTTCGGTGGGTAGACGAATACCCAGCGCGTCCGCAGCTTGCCCGATGGTCGGCAGCTTCCCTGCGAGCACTTGCGGCGCCGATCCCCCCACAAGCTGCGGCCAAAAGTATCCCAGTTGCGCGAGGGCAGCACCGTGAAAGGTTTGCGCGCGCACCCCGTCGGCTCCGAGCGCCCGCAGGCGCCCCTGCATTTCGCCAGCGGCCTTGCGGGTAAATGTGACGGCAAGCACGCGCTCAGGGGCATACACGCCGGTGCGCACACCATGGGCGATGCGATGTGTGATCGTGCGAGTCTTGCCGGTGCCCGCACCGGCCAAAACCTGCACCGGACCGCGCAGACACTCGGCGATCTCGCGCTGCTCGGGATCAAGCCCGCTCAGCAGATCGCTCACGCAGCCCCTCCGGGGCTACCCTGACTGTCCCCCTCAGCGACCCAACGGTCGATCAGCCAGCGCGCAATCGACAACTGCCCCGGCAGCAGCAGATCGGCAGCCGGGTTGCGCAGTTGATCTCGGGTAAACCACCGCAGCTCTGAGATTTCTTCAGGCTCGGGCACCAGATCATTCGGGTCGGCGCCATCCACAAGGCGCGCCCGAAAGCCCAACATCAGCGAACGAGGGAAGGGCCACGGCTGTGAAGACACGTACTGCACGTCGGTGACGCGCACTCCGGCTTCTTCGAACACCTCGCGCACCACCGCCTGCTCCGCGGATTCACCCGCCTCCACGAAACCCGCGAGCAACGAAAATCGCCCGGTTTCCCACAGCACATTCGAGCCCAGCAGCACACGATCCGCGTGCTCAACCAGCACAATCACCGCGGGATCGGTGCGCGGGAAATGCTCGCCGCCGTGCTCATCCAAGCGCACCCAACCACCGCGTGCCGGAGAGGTGCTCTGTCCGTCGCGTGCCGAGAACGGATGGCTGAGATGCCAATAGCCGAGAGCGAGCGCGGTCGTCATGATCTCTCGCTCGGTGCGCGGAAGATCGGTGGTGAAGTCAAACGGATGCCGCCAGTCAGTAGCATCATCGCCGGTGTCGGCGCCAGGTCCGGAGTCACCAGGTCGCACCTCTGCGAACACCGCACTGCCGTCCCACCGCCCCAGGAAGAGGCTGTCCGCGGGTCGGGCACCCTGCACCGCCTGTAGCGCCAGGCTCACCGAACCATCCGTCGCGGTTCGCACCGCAACCAAGGCTCCTCGAACGCGGAGGAGTCGAGTGTCAGGTTCGTGCCACGCGGCGTCGAGATCAGATTCGCGCAGCCGCGTGCGGGCATCACGATCGAGGCCCCCTCCCGACAGTGGTGGCGCATCCCGATCAGTCATCCGTGGCTCCTCCGTCGATCGCATCGCAGTCCATGCGCGTGGCGCACCTCATCGCGCCCCGCGCGTGCCTACGCTGAGTGCATGGCACGCACCCCTTTCACCTTAGCGGCGCTCGCAACCTCAGCGGTGCCCGGACTCAACGTTCTTGGCACCCGCGAGCACTCCGGTGATGGCGATGGCGCGTTCACCTCAGCAGTGCTGGTGACCGATGACGGCGACGTCATTATTCGCGTCCCCCGCAATGCTGCCGCTGAGGTCCAACAATCCGCAGAACTGCTGGGGCTTGCCGCACTTGCTGACGGCGCACGCGATGCGCTGCCGTTCGCCGTTCCTACGCCGCGTGGCATCACCCGTGCTGGTGACACCCGCGCGGTCGTCACCACCTTCATCGAGGGTGGTCGGGTGAAAGCCGAAGACATTCAGGCCGATGCGCTGCTGCTACAACCGGTTGCCGAGGCTCTGGCTGCGATCCACACACTCCCCGCGGCGCTCGTGCAGCAGGGCGGACTACCAATGCGCACGGCGCAGGATGCCAGGGCGCAGGCAGCTCGTCTGATTGCACGTGCCACTCAGACGCACTTGCTGCCCGAACCCGTACGACGGCGGTGGGAGGAGACACTGGCGTCTTCTACCCTGTGGGATTTTGCACCCACCGTGGTACACGGATCACTCACCGCTGAACAGTTGATTGTTGCCGATGACCGCATTGTTGGCGTACTGGGGTGGGATGCGCTCGCCGCAGACGATCCAGCCCTCGACCTCGCCTGGTTGCTTGCTTCAGGCACCGAGACACTGGAATCGGTGCTCGCGCGCTACACGGTAATACGTGAAGTGACGGGGCTGCGGGAGCTCCGCATGCGCGCACATTTCTATCACCAGCTCGAGCTCGCACGGTGGTTGCTCCATGGCATAGACACGCATGATTCGGCAGTGGTTGACGATGCGGTGGGCATGCTTGACCGCCTGGTGGATCGCCTCAGCCACCTGGGTGCAGCCGTGCCGGCGCGTGAGCACCTGTCTGGCGCCGAGGTTGAACGCCTGCTTGATGAGGTGCCAGATGTGCCGGCAGACCCCCGATCCGAGACCGCCGAGTATGAAGCGCTTGACGAGGAGCGGATGTTCCACCTCGACACCGACTTCATAGAGCCGCTCAGCGAAGCACCAGCGCAGCCTACGCAGCCAACGACTCCCAGCCCCGATCACGATTCCCAGCTCACCGAACCCATCGAGCCGCTCGAGAAATAGTGCCTCAGGATGCCGTCCGCGGGTGCTCCCGCGCGCTCTGTAAGACGGAGGCCTCTGCCTGCAACCAGAGCTCTTCGAGTTCGGCGAGGCTCCGCAGCGCTTCACCGCGCAGCTCCTGACCCTCTGCCACGTAGAACAGCGTGACATCGATGCGCGTAGGGTCGACATCGGCCCACTGCGCGAAGGCATGCCGGTACAGGTCGAGTTGCAGGAAACGGGAGCGACGTTCGGCATCGTTGTGCGGCGATCGCCCGGATTTCCAGTCAACGACCTCGTAGCGCGCATCAGCACCGTCGCCTGATCGATACACCGCGTCGAGTTTGCACACGAGACGCCTCCCTGCGAAAGGCAATGACACCTCAAGTTCGACAGCGACAGGTTGCAGCTCAGCCCAGCGTGATCGCTCAAACTGCTCGATCAGCGGCTGCAGTGCTTCAGCGCTGAACTCCTGCCGTTCTGGGTCTTCTCGCTCCGGGTCGAGGTCAAACAAGGGCACGCTCGTACCAGCAACGGTGGTCGCACGTCGTTCCACCCATTCATGGAAAAGGTTGCCCACCCGAGTACGCCGATAGGGGCGCACTGGCAACGGCCGCAGCCTGCGCCGCAGTGCGGCAGCGGGGTCATCTACGTGTTCGTGAAAGGTCGAAGCAGTCACGCGATCTACCGCGCTGAGAACCGGTGGCAGCTGACGACTCGCCAGCGCATCGACCGCTTCACGCTCAGCGAGCAGTAATTCAACCACCGGGTCAATCTCAGGCCCATGCTGCGAGGTACTCGCTGCATGCGCGGTGTCGGCTTCGAGCGCCGCCATCACCTGGTGTGCCGCAGCAAGCACCGACGTGGATCTCGCACCCAGCGGATCGAGCGGCCACAGCAGCGTCCGTTCCGGGCGTTCACGGGGATCAGCGTCGAACTGGCTACTGTCAGGCACACCCTCAATGAGCCCCGCAGCCGCGAGCTCCAAAAGAAAATCGGAGGGACCACGCGCGGCCTGCGTGCCTGCCCAGAATGACCCGGTGAGGAGCAATCGAGAGGCAGCCCTGGTCACCGCAACGTAGGCCAGGCGTCGCTCTTCATCGCGATGACGTTCAGCTAGCAGGTCGGCATAGCTTGGCTCAACCGCTTCTTCAGAGTTGGGTGCACTTCGCGAAGGCTTGATGCGAGCCAGCAGCTCAGCCTGCGTGGTGGCGATCCGCCAGTTGAGCTGCGGCCTGGCAGCCGCATCACCGCGCAGTTCATCGGGCAGTTTGCTCGCGCGGAGCCACCCCAGGCCCTCTTTTGGCTTCGCGGGAAACTCATCAACCACGAGCCGAGGGATCGCGACGAGATCCCACTCCAGGCCCTTTGCGCCGTGCGCGGTAATGATCTGCACCGTGCCTGCCTCAGGTTCAGGAACATGCTCGGCGACTTGATCCAGCTCGGTCACCCGCTCTAACCAGGCCAGCACAGACGGGAGCGTGCCTGCTTCATCGGTGGCGAGGAAGTCCTCGAGCAGTTCAGTAAACGCGTCAAGGTTCGCGTGCGCGGTGGCGTTGCCGCCGTGACCAGCTGTCTCGTGGGCCGCTAATTCAATGTCAAGGCGCAGCTCGTGTTCGACCGCGCGCACCAAGCCAGGAATGTCGCGGCCGACGGATCGCCGCAGTCGCCGCAGCATCTGACCGGCCTCGCGAATCCGAGCTCGTCCGGTCTCGCTGATGTGTGTGAGCGCAACATGCTCGAGTCGTTGCATCCCGGCAATCTCGTCAACGACGTCGAGCAGGGTGAACTGTCGATCGGGGTCGGGCAGTGCCCGTTCACCGCTCAGGTCTTCGGGGCTGAGCCGCTGTTGCGCAATGTCGCGGTCCGCGAACCAGCGCGCGGCGCGCCGCAGACCAGCGATGTCGGCTGGTCCGACCCGAAACCGCGGACCAACAAGCAATCGGATCAATTCGGATCCCGCATCTGCAAACCACACACACCGCAGCGCACTCACCACATCGGTGACTTCGGGCGTACTCAGCAACCCACCCAGGCCGACAATACGGTGCGGTATCCCGGCACGCCCGAGCGCTTCAGCGATGAGGGGCATCATTCGGCGTGTGCGCACGATGACCGCGGCAGTCGCAGCTTGGCCGGTGTCAGTCTGATGCTCGGCACGGGCATCGCGCAGCCAATGCGCAAGCTGGGTGAGCTCGTCATCAAGGGTCTCGGGGAACCGCCATTCCACACGCGGGACCGGATCTGATGGCGCTGCCGCAAGAGTGCTCTGCAGGTACTCCTCCTTTGAGACCAGACGAGGCACCTGCAACGGGGAGTCAGCTGTCAGCGGGGCAGCAATCGTATTCGCGATGTCGAGCACTTCGCGGGGATTTCGCCAGCTCACTGACAGGTGCAGAGTGGTTCCTGCAGCGTCTCCGGGTGCTCCGAAGTCGCGGTGGAAGGAACGCAGGTTATCCGCAGACGCGCCTCGGAATCCGTAGATGGACTGATGTGGATCACCCACCGCCATCACCGCGACGCCAGCGTAGAGCTGTGAAAGCAGACGCGTTTGCCCAACCGAGGTATCTTGCACTTCGTCAAGCAGCACCACTGGCGTCCGCTGCCGCAGCTGCGCGACAGCCTGCGGAAATTGCTCGAGCGTCGCCACTGCCAGGGCCAACTGATCAGAGAACTCGATGAGGCCGCGGCGACGTTTCTCAGCCGCGAAGCTGCGCGCAAGTCGAACAGCGACGCGGGTTCCATCGACCCGCGAGAGTATCTTCGTCAGCTCAGCGTAAAGCTTGTGCGGGCCCTTCCAGGTGTCGTTGTAGGGCAATGATTCGACGCGTGCGAATTCGGCGATCACCTGGTCCACCCGGTCAAAAGTGGTGAGGTTCTCCGACACTGCGTGGTCAAGCTCCAGCGTTCGTTCCACCCACTGCGCGATCGAATCGCTAGAAGCGGCGAGGTCCGGGTCATCACTCGCGCACACGACCTCGCGCGCGATCCGCCACGCAGTCGCTTCGTCGATCACGGTGGCGGCTGCCGCAATACCGGCGAGACCACCAAACTCTTGAATGACGCCGGAGGCGAAGGCGTTGTAGGTGCTGACTTCCGGAAGGTCTAAACCGTCACTGAGCAGGCTCGCGAGTTCACGAGCACGCGACACCTCCTGCGGTCGCAACTGTCCCAGCTCTGCGGCGTCAATCAGACGCTCAGTGAAAGTGAGGAGTCGCCCAGCAACGCGCTCACCGAGCTCACCCGCCGCCTTGCGGGTGAAGGTCAATCCGAGCACTTCGGCCGGGTGCGCAATGCCATTCGCCACCAGCCACACCACACGGTTGGCCATCGTTTCGGTTTTTCCGCTGCCAGCACCGGCAATCACGAGCGTGGTGCCAGCACACGGGTGCTCAATGATCGCTGCCTGTTCAGGGGTGGGCGTGATCGCATGACCTGCCGGGCCCGCCATGATTTCAGCAATGCGAGCCGCTGAGAACACCGGCGCGGTGCGCTGGGTACTCATGCGTAACTCACCGCCGGAACAATGTGCAGTCGGCACGCACCACCCAGCGCATGCGGGTTGTTGCAGTGGTGCTCCACCCGCGCGACGAACTCACCAGCTGCCATCACTTGCGCAATCGCTCGGACCCGATCACGAAACTCTTGCTCGGCTGCGGGTTCAAGCAGCGGCTGGGTGGGCTGACGGAACGTTTCGCCGCCACGAGCAGGACGCACCTCGGGATGGACGTACAACAAACGCGCCCCCCCATTCACCGCATCTGCGGGCAGCTCACCGCCCTCAATCTCGTAGGCGCGGTGAATGATGCCGAGTTGATACGCCTGCAATTGCGCGTGAGTCAACATGTCTTTCCCTGATGGCACACGTCTTCCCGTCTTCAGATCAACCACCGACACTTCGAGTCGCCCATCAGCCTGCTCACGGGCCTCCAGCCGATCAGCAATTCCGACAATCCGCGCCCGTTCGATCATCAGACTGAGTCGCACTTCCCGACCCACCACCGTGCGATCTGAGCTCTCACACTCGGCGAGATAGTCTGCGAGACCGCGAGCCATTTCTTGCGCCAAGGCAAAGTCACGTTGTGACTGCCAGTCAGCTTCGAACACGAGGCCGTCCCATTCCCGCGCAACGATCTCCAGGAGTTCTTCGGCGCTCGGCGCTCCCTGCGCGGTCTCAAAGGCACGGTGCAGCAGGGTCCCGAGGCCCTGGCTGGCGGTTGTGCGCCCTCCACCCAGCGCGGAGATGGCCCAGTCGAGCGGGCATCGTTCCGCAGTTTCAAACTCAGACGGGCGCACCGTCACCGTCGCTTCGGGATCGCCAGCAAGATCTACGAACGGCTTGTCGCTACTCACCGCGGCGACGCCGTACCACTCCGCTGGATGCGCACCGGGCACCCCTGCCCGCGCGAGAGCAAGCAGTGAGTCGCGTGCGACTGTGTCTGCCGGATTCTCGGTCAATCGGCGCCGCATCTCAGCAACGGCACCCCGGAGTGTCAGCCGCGAGCTCGGTAGTGATTGTGCAGCGCCGTGCCTGCTCCCCAAGCCAAAGAACGCACTGGGATGCTGATCGTCGTCGGCGACGGCTACCGCCAGGAGTTCTATCGTGCTGCGCGCACAACTATGAATGAAGAGGCGCAGTTCATCATGCAGAGTGTCACGCCGGGATGGTGCGGTGGCTGGGTCGCCGCGCAGCCATCGCTCCAGGGCAACTGCCCCGAGCAGTGAGCCGCGCGCACGTATGTTTGGCCAAGCACCCTCTTGCGGACCCAGCACGCACACCACCGCAAATTCGCGGCCAATCACTCCCTGCGGAGTGGTGACGGTCACGATATCGCGCTGACTGCGCGCGGCAAGGGTGTCACGCGGCACCGAACTGTCAAGAAGTTCGCGCAGCAGTTGCGCAATGGGCACATCGCTGTCTTGTTCTTCATGCTGCTGCAGTGCAAAGAAGAGCGCGAGCACCGCATCGAGGGCCCGGTGTGCCTCATCTGCCACCGCACCCCTGCCGGTCAGCGCCTCACCCTGCAGTACCTCAGCCAACCCGGTGCCATCCCATATCGCCCACAGAACCTCGCGAGGTGTGCCGCCGCGTTCGTGAACGGCCCGGGATTCCGCGGCGATTCTTGCGAGTTTGCGAAGTTGTCGACCAGCGCGAGAGTCGACTATGGGTGGCGCATCTGGGGTATTCCAGGCCTCAAGCAAGATGGCATCGGTGGCGGCAGGAGAGCGCCCATCACTGCGCGCTCGACGCGTCTCTTGGAGTCGCATCTCTCCACGCAGACGCCGCAATGCAATCGGGTCTACACCGCCAACTACTCCCCCGAGCATCTCCCACATGTGGCGCGGGTGCGGCTCTACCAGGCCCAATGCCTGCTGCAGGAACAAGATCAACTCGCGCACCAGTTGATGTTCGCGGAGCACCACTCCACCTGCTGCAACACTGGTCGGTACCTGGTGACCAGCAAGCACCCGAGACACCCTCGCGACGTCTCCACGACTCCGGCAGATCACCGCCATGTCGCTCCATGCCAGGGGCGCCCGGCCATCGAGCCCCAGCCTGCGGCGACGCAAACGATGGGCAATCACTCCGAGTTGCTCGGCTGAGCTCGGCACTGTCGCGAACTGAATGACATCGTCTGGTTCGGTGCGCTCTGCCGGTGCTGCTGCACGCTGCGCACCCGCGCCTGCCACTCCGACACGGGTGCTGAGCTGACCCACCAAGTCTCGCAACACCGGGCCGTGTCGATGCGCGGTCTGTAACACCACACACTGCTCATCGCTGCGCTGAGATGACTGCGCTGCGCCTCTGCGCGTCAGCTCAGCTGTGACGCCAGCGAGCAGACGGGTGCGCTCGCCGTGGAAGGCTCCGGTGGCAATATCAGGGTCGCCGAACACCCACACGCGCGCACCCCGATTACTGAGCGCCGCAAGCAGCGCCAGTTCACCTTCGCCCACTTCCTGTGCATCATCGACCAACACCAGCCGCGGCACCGGCACATCTGCATCTCCCGCGAGCGCCCCCGCAGCGGCACGTAACAGACCGCTCGATGGCAGCTCATCAGGGCGAGACAACCGAAGATTCTCTTGCACCTGCTGTAAGAGTTCGCACGCAGCTCGCCAGTGCGCCACCAATTCTGCATCTGGGGTGTGCGGCTGTGAGCTCGCCGTTGCCGTTTGCTGCAGCAGCGCGGCGAGCGCAGCTGGTTCCTGCGCAAAATCGTCGAGCACCCGCGAAAGCTCACGCACCTCCGCACGAAACGCCTCACCGCGCAGCACCTCTGGAGAAAACTGCTGCAGGTGGGAGGTTGGATTGCCGATGCACTGTTCGATTGCCTGCGCCACCGCTTCGTCATGCGCGGTGCCGGTCAGAAGCCGCGGCGGAGTAGCCCCGGCCACTGCCGCGATCCGCTGCAAAACCGCGAAGGCAAACGACGCAGCAGTACGCACCGGCGTGCCCCCAAGTGGACCGGGCACTCGCTGCTCGATAAGCCCGCGGAGCTGGGCGGCCACCATGCGATTGGCACTGAGCACGAGCAGGTCACTCTCTGACCAGCCCGGCTGCGCAAGCCAGCGTGCGTAGCTCTCCACGAGGACGGCTGTTTTTCCGCTTCCAGGCGCGCCCAACACCCGTGCGTGACGGGTCGGATCGAGCTGCAACACGAGTTGCTGCGAGGGATCCCAATTGGTCATGGCGAAAGCCTACGGCGCACCAGTGACATCGTCGCTGCCGCAGCGCAGCTGGCGTGTTCTCGGAGACTGCGCTGATGGCGAACGAGAGCCCGAAAGCACACGGGCGGATGCAGTGACGCCATAGACTCGCAACACAGACTGAGCGCGTCCGCGCGCTGGCACGTATGACGTCACTCATTTCAGGAGGCACCCGTGGAAATTCGCATCGGCATCACCCAGTCACCGCGCGAACTCAGCTTCGAAACCAACGCCGACGTCGCTGAGCTGCAGCAGCTCGTCAGTGAGGCGATCACCACGAATGCTCCGCTGGTCACGTTCACCGATACCAAGGGCAAGCACTACTTGGTCGCGACCGCATCGATCGCCTACGTGGAAATCGGCGCAGATTCCGGCCGGCGGGTCGGCTTCGTCAGCTGAGCCTGACGCCACATCGCATCTCCCTCTACCCTGGCTCCACAATCTCCACCCTGGCACCGCGGTCACGGCACCGCACTCCTACCCCGCCGTGAATGCGGGCGAGACTGTGCGATTCACTCGGGGTGGATCGCCGTTCCGCGAGTCCCCTAGAGAGGGAGCGGCACCTCTGGCACGGGCACTTCTTCGGGCTTTCCGAACAGGTAGCCCTGCATGAGCTCAACCTCACGACCGCGCAGGTAGTGGTACTCCTCTGCCGTCTCAATGCCCTCGGCGAGAATGGACAGGCCGATCCGCTTGCCGTTCGCAATGAACACATCGAGCAGTTCTTGCTTGCGTGGATCGCGGTGAATGTCGCGGATCACCGCCATGTCAATCTTCATGTAGTCGGGCTGCAACTGCACCAGCGACGCCACATCGGCGTAACCCGCGCCAATGTCGTCGAGCGCGGTCGAGTAGCCCTGCTTGCGGTAGTAATCGAGGATCCGGTTGAGATGCTGAAAGTCTTCGACTTTCTCCGTCTCCACCACTTCAAACACCACCTGCTTGGCGTCCAGGCCTTCCTGCGCGAGCACCCGGGCTGTCGTCTGCAAGCACAGCGCTGGCTCATAGATCGCAGTCGGCACGAAGTTCACGAAGAGTTTCTGCGTGATTCCCTGCCGCGCGGCTGCCCGTAGCGAGGCCTCGCGGCAGGCGCGATCGAGGTAGAACAGCAGATCCATCGCCTTGGCTTGGGAGAACAGTTGCGCAGGCGGCATCAAGCTGCCGTCAGGAAGCATGCCACGACTCAGCGCCTCGTACCCATAGATGCTGCCGGACTCAGCGCACACGATCGGCTGGAACAGGGTCTTAATGCGCACCTCGTCGATGATGTCGATAACATCCTGCCCGCGGGTGATCGTTTCCCACTCGGCAAGCGTGCGCAGTTGTTGCAGTGCGGCGAAGCTCAATTCGCCGCCCGGCTGCAACGGCAGCACACGCACATCCGGCTTCTCGACAGAGTTGAACACCTCATCGAAGAGGAAGGTGAGCAACGGAGTGAACTCCGTGTCCGTCACCAGTACCCCGCCATCAACGCGGGAATAGCGGTACCCGCGATCGCGCAGCTGACGGTCAAGTGTCAGGAGGTGTCGGTCAGTGGGGAGCTGTACGTAGACGTCGGACCGTCCGAAATTCAGCTTCGGGAGCTGCTCGCAGCCGTTGCAGAGCAATCGTTTAGGCATAGTTTTATTCCTAGCCGCGTTCAAGCAGACACGCCACCTCGACATGCCGGGTGTGCGGAAACATATCAAAGACACGCGCCGCACGCACACGATAGGAGGGCATCTGTTGCAGATCGCGGGCGAGGCTCTCCGGGTTGCAGCTTGAATACACCACGTGAGGCACCCCTGACTCCTCTACCCACGCGGCGAGCTGTGCCCCAATTCCGCGCCGCGGTGGGTTCACAATCAGCAGTTCGGGCCGCTCACTGGCACTGGAGTGCAGTGCGAAGTCAGTCGCGTCTGCGGCAATGAAGCGCGCCGCGATGTTCGCTTCCGCAGCGGATCGGGCCGCCGAATCGACCGCAGCAGGGCTGAGCTCTACCCCCGTCACCGCGCGACCCGGTGCCGCACAGTGCAGAGCGAATCCACCCACGCCGCAGTACACATCCCAGAGCGAGGCCGGGTCCGCCTGCCGCACCCACGCAGCCACCTGCGCATATAACTCACGCGCCACCGCCGTGTTGGTCTGAAAGAAACTCTGCGGCTGTAAGTGCAGCGTGACGTCACCCAGTCGCATAGGCAGCGTTCTCCCGAGCAGCAGTTCCTCACGCTCACCTTCGAGCACCGCTTTGTGTTCCGGCAGCAGGTTCACGGAAATCACCGTCGCTCGTGGCACTGCCGAGCGCAACTGGGGCAACGCACGCCGCAACTGCTGCAGCGCGTGCTCACTGCGCACAACAAATCGCAGCATCATTTCGCCGCCGCCGGTGGTGCCAGCATCCGCAGGAGCTTCCGTCAGGTGCACGAACTTCAGTTCACCCCGCCGCGCGGGCACATCGTACGGAGCTATCCGGAGCTCATTGAGCAGCTGCGCAACCGCGGGTATCACGGCCGCGATGCCAGGCGCCTGGATGGCGCACTCGCGCAGATCCACACCGCGCCCGTCGGACCCAAGGATGCCGAGCGTAACGCGCCCTGGACGACCACCAACGACTAACTTGGCACGATTGCGGAAACCGCGATCGCCTGCGGTGAACGGTGCCAGCCATGCCGCGGCAGGAATATCAGGCAGCACCTGCTGACACCGGGTCTGCTTTTCCGCGAGCTGCTGCGCGTAAGGAGTCTCGATGAGCGTGCAGGAACGGCAGGTCCCAGCTCGAAAGTAGCGGCAGTCGAGCAGAGCCCCAATACCAGCGACAGACGCCGATGGTGGATCGTGACGCTGTGCCACTATGCAGTAAGACCCAGATCGTTCATGCGGCGCGTGTGGTCAGCGGTCAGCTCGGTGAATACCGGCTCGACCTCGCTCGCCACGAACTCCCGGCGCTCGCTGAGCGTCAGCACGGCACGAGACACCAGCAGAGTGTCACCGACGAGTCGACGCCCCCACAGTGACAGTCGGTGCGCCAGCGGCGGATCCGCCGCGATCTCTGCCGCCAACAACTGAGCCAGTTCATCGCGCCCGGTATGTTCGCGCAGGATTGCCACCGCTTCCGAACGGTAGCTGTCTTTGAGCCCGCCAGCGAGGCTCGCAAAAAAACCATCAAACAGCCCGCCGACCAGGTAGATCGAGAGCACGTGTTGGTGCCAGTCTGAGACATCGATCCGCGCGATGTAGCGGTCGATGACCTCGGTATACGGTTGCATCACCTCGTGCGGTTCGCAGCCACGACGGCGCAGCTCATCGGTGAGCTTCTGGTGCTTTTGCAGGGTCACCCCGGCAACTCGAGCCAGCACCTCTTTCGACTCCAGGTGGGGCGCACCCGCCACTGCGCGGGCCGCCGCCTCGTAGAGTTCGAGCTGCAGATAGGCGGTGAGACCGAGGAATGGCAGGATTCCCGGCGCAAACTCCGAGAGCTCCACCCGCACTGCTTCCGCCTCACCAGTGCGCGACCCCAGTTTTAGGGTAGGCGTCTTTGGCTGACGCAGCTTCTTGATCCACTCGAACACGTGGCAAGTGTACCGGCGCACTTCAGCAGGCACCGCATAGACTGGAGAAAGCAGACGACTGATCTTTCGTTTCTGCACGTCAACCAGCGCCGGAGCCGAGGAGCCACGGCGCGCTACGCGTAGGGCTTCGTCAGCGCGTAGCACAGCTCTACCGACAGGATTTCACGTGACCACGTTCTCCGAACTTGGCGTCGAGCCCGATCTGGTCGACGCCCTTGCGTCTACCGGCATCGTCGACGCATTCCCGATTCAAGAAGAAACCATTCCGCTCGCGCTTTCCGGGCAAGACATCATCGGCCAGGCCAAGACGGGCACCGGCAAAACGTTCGGCTTTGGCCTCCCCCTGCTGCAGCGCCTGGGTGATGCGCCCGATGCTGGTGTGCAGGCGCTGGTCGTCGTGCCGACACGTGAGTTGGCGGTGCAGGTATTCGAAGATCTGCAGTTGGCCGCGAAGAATCGCGCCACACAGATCGTGCCCATCTACGGCGGCAAGGCCTACGAAGGGCAGATCGATCAGCTGAAAGCTGGCGCACAGGTAGTGGTGGGCACCCCTGGTCGCCTGCTCGATCTCGCCGGTCAGCGCATCCTTGATCTCAAGCAGGTGCGTGAGATGGTGCTCGACGAAGCCGACAAGATGCTGGATCTCGGTTTCCTCGCCGACATCGAAAAACTCTTCGCGATGACACCGCCGAACCGCCACACCATGCTGTTCTCGGCTACCATGCCGGGAACGATCGTGGCACTTGCGCGCCGTTTCATGCGCAACCCGATTCACATTCGTGCCACCGACCCCGACGAGGGTCAGATGCAGGCCAACATCGAGCACATCATCTATCGCGCACACTCGCTCGATAAGGATGAGATCATCGGGCGTATTCTGCAGGCAGAGGGTCGCGGCAAGACCGTAATCTTCATGCGGACGAAGCGCGCCGCGGCGAAACTGCAGGAGGAGCTCACGGATCGTGGCTTCGCTGCGGTCAGCGTGCACGGAGATCTCAACCAGGATCAGCGCGAACGGGCAATGGCCGCGTTCAAAGCTGGCAAGAAGGAAATTCTGATTGCGACCGATGTCGCCGCGCGCGGCATCGATGTCGATGATGTCACCCACGTCATTAACCACACGGTGCCTGACGACGAGAAAACCTACCTACACCGGGTGGGGCGCACCGGCCGCGCCGGGCGCACCGGCATTGCCGTCACCTTCGTTGACTGGGAGGACATGCATAAGTGGGCGCTCATCAATAACGCGCTCGAGTTTGGTATTCCAGACCCGCGCGAGACCTACTCATCTTCCCCGCACCTGTTCGAGGATCTGAAGATTCCTGAGGGCACCAAGGGTCGTTTGAAGGCGACACCCGTGAAGGAACGCGCACCGCGTGCGACGCGCGCGGAGGAGGGCGACGCCGCGACCGGCGACACCTCGCGCTCGCGTACCCGTTCGCGCAGCCGCACCCGCAGCGCAAACCCGAAGGGACGCGGACGTCACGAAGTGCACAGCCACGATGGGCACGGCCATGACAGTGAGGGCACCGGCGAACCCGGCGCCGACCGCGCCGCCATTCAGGCGGTGGCCGCTGGCGACGGCGCTGAGAGCGCACCGCGACGCAGACGTCGGCATCGGCGCGGCGGTGGAAGCGCAGGCGAGAGTGCCGCCACCGAAAGCAGCACCGACTAGCCCAATGGATTAGTGTGGCACGGCCACCTGCGCGCGAATCGCATCCCAGATCGCCGCAGGGCTCGTGCGCTCGCCCAACAAGTTCGGCTTGCCGGCACCGTGGTAGTCGCTTGCGCCGGTCACCCACAGCCCGTGAGTGTCGGCAAGCTGGGCGAGCTGCGGGATCCACTCGCTGCGATTTTCAGGGTGGTCAAGCTCGATCCCCCACAACCCAGCCTCGACCAATTGGGCCAGTGCCGCTGGCTCGATGGCGCGACGCTGGCGGCCAGCTGCCGGATGCGCCAGCACCGCAACCCCTCCCGCGTCTCGCACCAGGCGAATCGCTTCGACGGTGTCAATCGCGTAGGTCGGAACATAGTAGGGCGCACTCGGATGCAGCGCATCTGCGAAGGCTGCGCTGCGATCTGGAAAATACCCGGCGGCGACCAGCGCATCGGCAATGTGGGGGCGACCCACGGTGCGCACTGTTCCTTCCTCACTCACTGACTCCCAGGCAATATCGAAGTCGCTGGCGAGCCGACGCACCATCTCGCGAGCGCGGTCAACACGCGAGTCACGCACGCGTGCCAACGCGCGCGTCAGTGAGCCATGCCCGGGTTCCAAACCATACGCAAGCAAATGGGTGGATCGCCCGTCGTGTTTGGTGGTGATTTCCATTCCTGGCAGAAACGAGAGCCCCGCAGCAGATGCGGCCGCGCGCGCCTCAGCCCACCCCTCCATCGTGTCGTGGTCGGTGAGGGCGAAACCGTGCAGACCGGTCGTCGCGGCAAGCTCAGCGATTTCTGTCGGTGTCGTGGTGCCGTCTGAGTGCAGCGAGTGCGTATGGAGGTCAAAGCGCGGCCCCGTGGGGCCATTGCCACTCGTTTCGCTGCGCTCGCGGTGCACGTGGGAAGCCATGCCTCAATGGTATTGCGCACGGTACTGCAGCGCTGTGACGGCTGAGTTTCGCGTCCAGTCTGCGGTGGCAGGATAGGCATATGAGCAGGCAGCAGCAGGCAGAGCCAGGAACCCACGAGGCCGCAGTCGATAACAGCAGCCGCAGCACCACGCCGCACGGCGGGCGCTTCCTCAATTTCATCATGAGTGGATGGGCAGCGCAGCAAGAGGTACTACCGCAGGCTCGCCCCGCCGCAGCCTTCGCTGCGGCACGACGCGCGGCGCTCGGACACCAGTTTGTGGGTGAGCGTTTGGTGATCGCAGCGGGCGTGATGAAGCAACGCTCTAACGACACTTTCTATGCGTTCCGCGCCCACAGTGCGTTTGCGCACCTCACCGGGTGGGGCAGCGACTCTGAACCCGGTGCGGTGTTGGTGCTTGATCCAGCTCCCGCAGGCGATCCCGAGCAGACTCATGTCGCAACCCTGTACTTCCGGGAGCGGGCCGGGCGCGACTCAGAGGAGTTCTTCGCCAACTCGGAAATCGGTGAGTTCTGGATTGGTGCTCGTCCGTCTCTGGAACAGGTCGCTGCCGATTTGGGGATTGCCACCGCTCCCCTCGCCGAATTCGCGGCTGGACCGCATGACCGCACGCTGAGTGACCCCGAGTTGGCTCGAGCGACTTCCGAGTTACGTCTCGTCAAGGATGAGTACGAAATTGCGCAGCTGCGCGACGCAGTCGATGCCACAGCGCGCGGATTTTCCGATGTGCTGCGGTCACTCGGTGCCGCCACGGCAGCGGTACGCGGTGAGCGCGTCGTAGAGGGCACGTTCAATCAACGCGCGCGGTTGGACGGCAATACCGTGGGATACGACACCATCGCTGCGGCAGGTGCCCACGCCTGCACTCTGCACTGGGTGCGGAACGATGGCCCCGTGCGCGACGGAGATCTGCTGCTGCTTGACGCAGGAGTCGAGCTCGACAGCCTGTACACCGCTGACATCACGCGCACCGTGCCGGTCTCTGGCACGTTTAGCGAGGTGCAACGGCGCGTCTACGAAGCGGTACTTGAGGCCGCTGATGCGGCGCGCGCGATTGTACGGCCGGGCATCCGATTTGGGGATGTACACGAGGCTGCGATGCAGGTCATTGAGCGCAAAACCCGCGAGTGGGGGTTCCTCCCCGCGGTGGATCCCGGTGACACCACCCCGTACCACCGTCGCTATATGGTGCACGGCACAAGTCACCATCTCGGGCTTGATGTGCATGACTGCGCGCAGGCACGACGCGAAATGTACCTTGATGGCATCGTGCAAGCCGGAATGGTCTTCACGATTGAACCGGGACTGTATTTTCAGGCTGATGACCTGACCGTGCCAGAAGAATATCGCGGCATTGGGGTGCGAATCGAAGATGACATTGTGGTCACCGAAGATGGCTGCATCAATCTCTCCGCTGATATTCCCCGCACGGTCGATGACGTCGAGGAGTGGGTCCGCACACACCGCCATTAACGTGCGGTCAGCGGTAATCTCGGCGCAGAATTCCCCCTGAATTCCCGCGTGTGAATTCCTCGCGTTCCCCTATACTCGTTTTCGATACAGGCATGGGTGGGAGAATTCTCGATAATCGCATGCCGCCGAACATCCCGCGTCATCCATCGCGGAAACAGAGACACGAGGGCAACGCATGGCGAAGCGCATTACTGAAATCTTGGTTGACGATATCGATGGCACCGAAATCGCCACTGGAGAGGGCCGCACCGTGCGATTCTCACTCGACGGCACGCACTACGAAATCGATCTCACCGCGGCACATGTCACCGAACTGCGTGAAGTCCTTGCTCCTTACATCTCCGTGGCTCGCAAGGCAGCAGCGCCGCAGCGCGCGGCAACTCGCACGCCTGCTCGCCCCGCAGCAAACCTCACTGCTGTGCGTGACTGGCTGCGTGCGAATGGGCATGAGGTGTCCGCGCGCGGCAGAATTCCGGCACATTTGCTTGCTGAATACCAGTCCGCGCACACTTCGTAAGTGTTATTCGGTGGCGGAATTGTCGTCGGTCTGGCCAGCGAGAATTCCGCGCGCCTGATGCACGAGACCCGGCGGCGCAATTAAGTCATATCGAGTAGCAACGAATTGCATTACCGAGGAAAAGTCTCGCCTGTTCTTGTTCATAGCATAAGACAAGACTCCGAATAGCATTCCGAATCCGGCACCAATTGCTATTGCCGAGAGAAAGACTCCGAATATTCCCGAATTCTCCGGCTGAAAAATGAAGAGCAGCACGCCGAGAAACAGACCCAGATATGCGCCAGACAGTGCTCCCATCAGCGCAACTCTTCCGTAGGTTAATTTGCCGGTCACGCGCTCGACGGAACGCACGTCATTTCCCATAATGGAGACCTGGCTGACCGGAAAGTTGGCGCGCGCGAGCCGATCCACCGCGTGCATTGCGTCGGCATAGTGGTCGTAGGTCGAAATGATGTCGCCCTGCGGGAGTTCGGGCATCTGCGGCAAGCGGCGCGTGGCACCGGGACTCGTATTGCTCATTTGCCCATTCTCCCACGCGGCACGCTCGCGCCACCCGGCAATTCGGCGGGAAATCGCCGCGTATTCGCCAGCGAGAAGGCAGGTGATGCGCACTAGTCTGGTACCCGTGAGCAGTTCCCGGATTTTCGTGCGTCGCCTCGCGGGTCGCGGGGTATTCGATCCCGTCGGCGATCGCATCGGCAAGGTGCGCGACGTGCTCGTGGTGTTTCGCGCGGCCGCCGCGCCGCGGGTGGTCGGTCTGATTGTCGAAATTCCGGGCAGGCGACGCGTATTTGTGCCAATCGGACGCATCACTTCCATCGGTGCGGGGCAGATTATCGTGACCGGGCTCATCAACCTGCGTCGCTTTGAACAGCGACGCGGCGAAACTCGCATGATCGCTGAGATGGTGGGAAGACAGGTACACATCACGGGTACCACCGGTCTCGCCACCACCGAAGATGTCGCCATTGACCGTACTCGCGCAGGTGATTGGGTGGTCACCGACCTCTTCGTGCGTATGCCGAAGCCCTCGGCGCCGTTTGCACGGGGAGACTCCCGCATTGTGCGATGGGCCGACGTCGTGCTCCCCGCAGACCCGCAAACCGCGCAGTCCGCGCAGTCGCTGATTGAGACCCTGGTAGATCTCAAACCGGCCGACCTCGCGGAAGCATTGCTCGAACTCCCGAATGCGCGCATGATCGAGGTGGTGACGGAACTTCCCGACGAGCGCGTCGCAGACGCACTCGAAGAAATGACGGAGGCCGACCAGCTGGCAATCCTGGGTCAGGTATCGAGCCACCGAGCCGCTGACGTGCTCGATGAGATGGAGCCCGACGACGCGGCAGACCTGATCGCGGCGCTGCCCGCAGCGCAGGGCGCGGAACTCCTCGAACTGATGGAGCCAGAAGAGGCCGAAGACGTGCGGCGACTGCTGGAGTACGACCCTGATACTGCTGGTGGCCTGATGAGCCCCGCGCCGATTGTGCTGGCGGCAGAGGCAAGCGTGGCAGAAGGTCTGGCGATGATCCGCCGCGCCGAAATTCCCTCCGCGATGGCTTCTACGGTCTACGTCACGCACCCGCCCTATGAAACCCCCACCGGCGAGTACATTGGCATGGCGCATTTCCAACGCATGCTGCGCTACCCGCCGCACGAGCGACTCTCTGCGCTGCTCGACAGTGAGATTGAGGCAATCTCGGTGCATGCGAGCGCCGCGGAGGTGGCGCGCCGACTTGCAAGCTACGATCTCGTGGCGCTGCCAGTGATCGATGATCAGAACCACCTGGTAGGCGTCGTCACGGTTGATGACGTGCTCGACCACCTGCTGCCGGATGACTGGCGACACGCGGTTGAAGACACGCACGTGACGGGAGCCGCGGGATGAGCCGGGCCGATCGCATGGGAGGCTTCGACTCCCCCGCCGGCAAGAACACCGGCGCACCGCGCGGATGGCCACTGTGGCGAAACGGCGAAGGTGGTGGCAACGAACGTTTCGGTCGTTGGACCGAGGCGATCGCGCGTGGCATGGGCACGCCCTGGTTTCTGCTTGGACTCACGCTGTTCTCGGCGGCGTGGTTGACGTGGAACACCATGGCCCCCGAAGAGTTGCGATTCGACTCAGCGGCGCTCGGCTTTACCGCCCTCACCCTGATCCTGTCGCTGCAGGCCTCGTACGCTGCCCCGATGATCCTGCTCGCGCAGAACCGGCAAGACGACCGCGACCGAGTGCAAATCGAACAGGATCGGCAACGCGCCGAGCGTAACCTGGCCGACACTGAGTTTCTGGCACGTGAGGTCGTAGCTCTCCGCATCGCGCTGCGCGATCTTCCCGACCGCGATTTCGTGCGCGCTGAGTTGCGGGCGCTGCTCGCAGAGCTCGAAAACGATCCCCGTCACCGCAGTGACGACACACACCGGAACGAAGAGACAGATGCCCGCTGAACGGTCTGTGAATCACACCGCTGAACAGGCAGTCTGGCAGCAGCTCGGCAGCGTTCGGGACCCCGAGATTCTGCGTCCCATTACCGAGCTCGGTATGGTGCGGGGCGTCGTCGTCGACGCGACCGGGCACGCCCATGTCGGCATCTCCCTGACCATTGCAGGCTGCCCCGCCGCGCAACGCATTGAGGCCGACACCCGGGCTGCGACGCTCGCTGCTCCCGGGGTGTCAGCGGCCACCGTTGAGGTCGACGTGATGTCTCCCGCAGAACGCACTGCATTCATCGAGCGGGTCCGCGGAGATCGTGCAGCACGCGCGAACCAGTTCGGGCCAGATTCGCTGACCCGCGTGATTGCGGTCACCAGCGGTAAGGGCGGCGTCGGAAAGTCTTCTGTGACCGTGTCGCTCGCTACTGCCCTCGCCGCACGTGGGCTGAGTGTCGGGCTCATCGATGCCGACGTCTTCGGGTTTTCGATTCCCGCACTCATGGGTTTGAGCAACGGCGGCACCGTCACCCAACCCACCCGAGTGAACGACCTCATCCTGCCACCGGTCGCACACGGAGTGAAAGTCATCTCAATCGGTATGTTCCTCGGCGATGCCGACCCACGCGAGACCGCGGTGTCGTGGCGCGGCCCGATGCTCCATCGCACCATTGAGCAGTTCTTGCGCGACGTGTGGTTTGGCGATCTCGACGTGCTGCTCCTCGACCTTCCGCCCGGCACCGGTGATGTGGCGATCAGCGTGGGCCAACTCCTGCCACAGGCCGAGGTCATCGTGGTCACCACTCCGCAAGAGGCAGCGGCAGATGTGGCTGTGCGGAGCGCCCTCGTGGCCAGACAAACCGGTCAGCGAGTGCTCGGGGTGATCGAGAACATGGCGGGCCTCACCCAGCCTGACGGCACGGTGCTCGAGCTCTTTGGCTCCGGCGGGGGGCAGTTGGTGGCGGATCGCCTGAGCTCTGCGGAGCACGGCGAGGTACCGCTGCTCGGCAGCGTGCCGCTCAGCCCAGAGTTTCGTGCGCTGGGCGATGCCGGTGAGCCCGCGGTGCTGCACCGTCCGGAAGATCCCGCGACCCAGGCACTGCTTGCCATTGCCGCGGATCTCGCGCAGCGCGGGCGTGGGCTTGCGGGGAGGCCCTTGGGGGTCTCGGTGCGGCAGCCGCACTGATCCACCCGCCGAAGAACGGCAGCTACGCGTCGCAGCTGAGCGGTGCTGGCTTTCCGAACAGGTAGCCCTGGAAGGAATCGACGCCCAGTTCGCGCAGCATGACGAACTGTTCCTCGGTTTCGACCCCTTCCACGACCACGTTGAGCTGCATGACGTGGGCAAGCTCGACGATGGCGCGCACGATAGCGAGGCCGTCACTGTTTTCGGTGATCGGCAGCACAAAGGAACGATCGATTTTCAGCTGATCGACCGGCAGCTTGACCAAGTAACTCAATGAGGAGTGACCGGTGCCAAAGTCATCGAGCGCGACCTGCACCCCGGTGGCGCGCAATTCATCAAGTACCTGAATCGAGCGATCGATATCGTCGTGCATCAGGCTCTCGGTAACTTCGACCTTCAAACGGTCAGCTGGCGCGCCGTGCCTGGAAAGCGCTTCACGCACCGTGTTCGGGAAGTTTCGCGGATTGAGTTGCCGCTCACTGACGTTCACCGAGAGCGTGAGATGCCGCTGCGTCTCGTTACGCGACCACTCCCCCAAAATGCGGCAGGCTTCATCGAGCACCCAGCTACCAAGGTCGGTGATCAAACCAGACTGTTCCGCCAGCGGAATGAATTCTCCCGGCGGCACCAGGCCGCGCTCTGGGTGTTGCCAGCGTACGAGGCCCTCATAGCCTTCGATGACGCCCCGCGCGTCGACAATGGGCTGCAGGTACAGACGCAGTTGATCGTGCGCGACCCCGTGCCGCAGTTCGAGCAGCAGTTTGGTGCGTTCGCGGATCTCCGCGACCATCTCTGGGTCGAACTTGCTCGGGCGATGCGTGCCGCGCGACATCGAGACACGTCGGCGAGCGATCTCCGCCTGTCGGTACACTTCCGAACCGCGCCGTGTCAGCTCACCCGCAAACAGCGCAAATCCCACGCGCACGGCTGGTTCCAGGGAGAATCCGAGATCCAGACGGATCGTCGTACCGACCTCGTACACCACCTGTTCGGCGAGGATCATCGCCTGCGCCTCAGCCTCCTCAGCATCGCCACTCAAACCCGCAAACAGCAGACCAAACACCGCGTTATCCACACGAGCCACCTCGGCCGGTCGGGGCTCCATACCCAGGAGCCGCTCGGCCGTGCTCAGGAGTAGCCGGTCACCTTCCGCGTAGCCGAAGGCATCATTGAGCACACCGAGGTCTTCAAGCGCTACCGTCACAAACACGGAGTGGCTCTGGTCGCACGTCCCAATGCACTCGTCCAGCCGCTCCAGCATCGCCGTGCGGTTTGCCAAGCCGGTCAGCGAATCGCGATAGGCCAAGGTCCGCATGCGCTTACTCGCCGTATGCAGCTCAGTGGTCTCGGTGCGCAGCGCAATATAGCGCTCCGGCTTGCCGTTCTCGTCGAGCAGCGGCACGATGGTCGTTGCTACCCAGTATTCGGAGCCGTCTTTCGCACGGTTGCAGAGCTCGTTCTGCCAGACCTTGCCGCGACCGATGGTCGCCCACATCTCTTTCCAGAACTGACGCGGGTGATGCCCCGAATTGACGATGTTCTGCGGTGCGCCGATCAGTTCCTCGCGGGTGTACTTCGAGAGCTCCACGAACTTCGAGTTCGCCTCGAGAATGAAACCGCGACGATCGGTAATCGCCACGATGGTGTGAGCGTCGAGCGCGGATCTCAGCTCACCGAGGGTGCGGCGTAACTGGGAGTTCTCGTCAAGCACGCGGGCGATGGATTCGTTTGCGAGCGCCTCGACGTCGTCTTGCAGCTTCTCCACAAGCCCGGTCTCTGGAGTCACGTGGCTTCCTCGTCGAAATTCAAGACGCCACCGAAAAGCTCGGGCGACAGAGAGTCGCTTGTCGCAGCCGAATCGGTCGTGGCTGCTGCGTCAGCGACGACAGCTGCCGCGGCTCCCGCAGCTCCTGCGGCTGCGGTTTCGCTGACGGGCCCGCCACCGATGCGGCGGGTCTGGCTGGCTTGCGCGGCGCGGGCACGACGAGCTTCGGTCTGCGCCTCTTTTTGGTCTTCGAGCAGCGCGTCACGAATGATGCGGCGTGGATCGTACTGCCGAGGGTCGAGCTGTTTCCAATCGACCTCGTCAAACTCCGGACCCATCTCATCGCGGAGGCGATCCTTCGCGCCGTCAGCCATGCGTTTGACGCTGCGGACCAGCTCGCCGAGCTTCTGGGCGTACATCGGCAAGCGCTCTGGACCCAACACGAACATGGCGATCACCAGGATCACCAGGATCTTGTCGATCGTCAAGCCCATGCAGCCATAGTAGTGCAGGCACGCAGCCGAAACTGGCCGCGCGCCGCGGGGTGCGCCATGGGAGCTGCCGGTAACGTAGAGGTCATCGCTCGTTCAATACATGATCACGGAGGAAGAGTGAGCCGCCTCGAACGCAATTGGCAGTACGCAGAGCAGTACCCGACCGAGTCTGAGACTCAGGTGCGCGCACGCCGTCTGTCGCTCGAGATCGGCATCGAGCCCGTGAGCCGCGCGGTCGCGGCACAGCTTGCCGGGTTCGCAGCGGCCACTGCGGCGAAGGCGATCTGCGAAATCGGCACCGGCGTGGGTGTGAGTGGCCTCTCGCTGCTTCGCTACGCACCAGAGGCAACCCTCACCTCTATTGAAAAAGAACCGGAGTACCTGCGGCAGGCCCGCACCCTGTTCAGCGAGGCGGGGATCCCCTCCGCGCACCTGCGCCTCATTGAGGGCGATGCGCTGCAGGTACTGCCACGCCTGAACATCGGCGCCTACGACCTGGTGCTGATTGATGCAGATCCGGTTCACCTGCTCGACTACTTTGAGTTCGCGCTGCAGATCGTGCGACCCGGCGGCACGGTGCTGCTACCGCATTCCCTCGCGGGTGGGCGCGTCACCGATCCTGCCGCCCGCGACGAGGTCACTCAGAACATGCGCGACCTTCTGACGACCGTGGGCGACTCCCCAGCGATCGCCCCGGTGCTGTCACCTGCTGGCGACGGGTTGCTGATGCTCACCCGTCTCGATTCCTAGCGCAGCCTCGCCGCGCGTCATTTTCCTCAACACACCATACGAAAGCCCCGCCAAGATGACGGGGCTTTCGTTGCGTTTCAGGTATGTCGGCGGTTAGGCATCGACAACTGCGGACAACACGTCGCGCAGTTCCTTCGCCTCTGCATCGTTGACAGAAACGACCAACCGACCACCGCCCTCCAGCGGAACCCGAACTACGATTACACGACTTTCTCGAACCGCTTCCATCGGGCCATCGCCGGTCCTCGGTTTCATTGCCGCCATTGCATCTCCTTGCTCGTGCGTCGGTACTCCAATTGTATCGGCTCAGGCTTTGCCGACGGAAACACCAGGCGGACACCGCCGTCATATTTCTTTAGACAGCGGTCGTCAGCCAGGTGCGCAACGCCGCCGCCGTGTGCTCAATCTGCGGCACCGGCACTCGCTCGTCATCGGCATGGGCAAGTAACGGATCGCCCGGGCCGAAGTTCACGGCGGGGATGCCGAGACCAGCAAATCGCGACACGTCGGTCCATCCGACCTTCGCTGTCGGCACACCGCCGGCAGCACGCACCAGGCTTTGCGCGAGTGGATCATCGAGTCCGGGGCGGGCCCCCGGGGCGAGATCCACAATTTCAACCTCGTCAGCGTCGGCGAAGAAATCTTGCACCAGTCGCACCGCATCTTGCGGGCTGCGATCGGGAGCGAAACGATAGTTGACCTCGATGTCGCATCGATCAGGGATCACATTGCCAGCTACCCCGCCCGCAATGCGCACTGCGTTGAGGCCTTCGCGATACGCCAGCCCATCAACCACCCGCGTTTCCGTTTCGTAGGCCGCTAGGCGCGACAGTATCTCAGCTGCCCGGTGGATCGCATTCACACCCATCCAGCTGCGCGCCGAGTGCGCTCGCGTGCCGTGCAGGCTGACCCGCGCACGCAGGGTGCCGTTGCAGCCACCCTCAATGGTGCCGTTCGTGGGCTCCCCGAGGATCGCGAAGTCAGCGGCGAACAGCTCTGGCGCATTACGGAGGGCACGCCCGAGCCCATTCAGCTCACTGGCGACCTCTTCATGGTCGTACCACACCCAGGTCAGATCAACCGCTGGCTCGGCAAGCTCAAGTGCCAGCGCAAGCTGCACCGCAATACCCGCTTTCATGTCAACGGTGCCGCGCCCCCAGATGATGTCGGCACCGGTAGCGGGGTCAACGAGGTCACGCGTCGGCAGGTTGTCGTTGATCGGCACCGTATCGAGGTGACCTGCGATCACTACGCGGCGGTCACGACCGAGCTCAGTGCGAGCGATCAGCGTGTCGCCGTCGCGGGTCACGTGCAAGTGCGGAGCCTGCGCGAGGAGCGCAGCAACGGCGTCCGCGATCCGCTGCTCATCGCCAGACACGGAGGCGATGTCGCAGAGTTGCCGGGTCAGCGCGACCGGGCCTGCGGCCGGGTCGAGGGCATCAGTTTCTGGGCGCTGGGTCACCCTACTACCCTAGAGGCATGACTGAATCGCGCTTCGCATGGGCTGTAGGCCTGGCCACCATTGCTTCCGACGGCACCACTCTCGACGCCTGGTTTCCGGCGCCGGAGCTTGGCACACGCCCGCTGGATCGCGATCCACTGATCGCCCCCACCGAGCTGGCAGAACTCACCGGCCGTGACGAACTGCGCGGTGTCGAGCTGCAGTTTGTGAATCTCGAGATCGATCTGGATGCGCCGCCCGCCGACACCGTTGACGCATACCTGCGCCTGCACCTGCTGTCGCACTGCCTGGTGCAGCCGAACACCATCAATCTTGACGGCATCTTCGGTGTGCTGCCGAATATCGCGTGGACGAGCGCGGGGCCGATGCTGCCCGCTGATTACGCGGCGCGTCTGCCGCTGTTCAAGCGTGCCGGAATCACCGCGGTGGGGCTCGACAAGTTCCCGCGGCTCACCGACTACGTCGTGCCGCAGGGGGTGCGGATCGCCGACGCCTCACGCGTGCGCCTCGGTGCGCACCTGGCGCCCGGCACAACGGTCATGCACGAGGGGTTTGTGAACTTCAACGCCGGCACACTCGGCGCCTCGATGGTTGAGGGTCGTATCTCGCAGGGTGTGGTCGTGGGCGACGGGTCCGATATCGGCGGCGGCGCATCGATCATGGGAACCCTGTCGGGTGGCGGCACCGAGCGGGTGCGGGTGGGCGAACGTGCCCTCCTCGGCGCGAACTCGGGCATCGGCATCTCCATCGGTGACGACACCGTGGTGGAGGCCGGGCTGTATGTCACCGCGGGCACCAAGGTGCACCTGCCGCACGGCACCGCTGATTCTGCGGGCGAGCCGGTCGACGTGAAGGCAATCGAGCTGTCGGGGCTGCCGAACCTGCTGTTCCGTCGCAACTCCATGACGGGCACTGTTGAGGCGCTGCCGCGCACCGGCCACGGCATCGTGCTGAACGCGGCGCTGCACGCATAGCCCGCCGCGAACGCGAAAGGGAAACGCGAGAACCCCCGGCTGATCCATCAAGCCGGGGGTTGTCGTTGTGTCGCGTTAGCGGTTGAGGTGGCGTTCGCCAGCACCCGTGTAGAGCTGCTGCGGGCGACCGATCTTGGTCTGCACATCGGTGTGTGCCTCACGCCACTGCGCGATCCACCCGGGCAAACGACCGATCGCGAACAGCACGGTAAACATGCGCGTCGGGAAGCCCATTGCCTTGTAGATGACGCCGGTGTAGAAGTCAACGTTCGGGTAGAGCTTGCGCTCCTTGAAGTAGTCGTCTTCGAGCGCGATCTGCTCGAGTTCTTGCGCGAGCGACAGCAGCGGATCGTTGACGCCCAGCTCGGCGAGCACCTTGCCAGCGCTCTCTTTCACGATGCGGGCGCGCGGGTCGTAGTTCTTGTAGACACGGTGCCCGAAGCCCATCAGCTTCACGCCGTCTTCCTTGTTCTTGACCTTCTCGACGAAGGCCTGCACGCTCTGCCCGGAGTCGCGGATCTGCGCGAGCATATCGAGCACCGCTTCGTTGGCGCCACCGTGCAGCGGACCCGACAGTGCGTTGATACCCGCCGAGATTGAGGAGAACATATTCGCACCGGTCGAGCCGACCAGGCGCACCGTCGAGGTCGACGCGTTCTGCTCGTGATCGGCGTGCAGAATGAGCAGCTTATCGAGGGCGTCAACCAGCACCGGGTTCATGACGTACTCTTCGGCGCGGTTGCCGAAGTTCAAGCGCAGGAAGTTCTCCACGAAGCTCAGGCTGTTGTCGGGGTACAGGAACGCCTGCCCGATTGACTTCTTGTGCGCGTAGGCCGCGAGCACGGGCAGCTTTGCGAGCAGACGAATGGTATTGACCTCAACGAACTCGGGCACCGCGGTGTCGAGCGAGCTCTCGTAGTAGGTCGACATGGTCTGCAGGCCGCCTGAGAGCACCGACATGGGGTGAGCCGTGTGAGGCACGCCCTCGAAGTAGTAGCGCATGTCTTCGTGCAGCAGCGTGTGGCG